>DATDHL010000062.1:0-5931 GCA_036521575.1 Edaphobacter sp.
GCAGGTCGACGCCCGCACCGCCCCCATCTATCAACAATATTCCGATGTCGAGACCACCATCCTTGCCCACTCCGGCGAGATTCAGCTCCACTTCATCGCTGCTAAGCCCACCCTGGCTGAAGCGCAAAACCGCGTCGATGAGCTGGCGGGCCGCATCGAGGCTGAGATGCAGGAGGACATCTTCTCCTCCCATGGAGAGACACTCGAAGAAGTCGTTCTTCTCATGCTCGGCATGCGCCATCTCACCCTGGCTGCTGCCGAAAGCTGCACTGGTGGCCTTCTGGCCGAGCGCCTCACTGAAATTCCCAACAGCTCCCGCACCTTCCTTGGGGGAGTCGTCGTCTACACTCCCGAACTCAAGACCACCTTTGCAGGAGTTCCCAAGGAACTCATCGACGCCAAAGGCGCAGTCAGCGAAGAGGTCGCCGCTGCACTCGCTGAAGGCATCCGCACCCGCACCAACGCCTCCATCGGCATCTCCATCACAGGCCTGGCAGGTCCCAGCGGCGGCACTTCCGGCCCAGATGCAGAAAAGCCAGTAGGCCGCGTGTACATCGGTCTAGCCGACTCATACCACACTATAGTCAAAGAACTGAACCTTCCCGGCGATCGCGAACGCATCCGCTGGTGGGCCACTCAGCATGCCCTCGAACTCATCCGCCGCACTCTCCTCTGAGCTCTAAAGGCGGCAAATGAGGAGTTCGCGCTCGTAGATCATCTCCGGGGGAAGGTGATCGTGGAGGAGCAGGAAGAGCTCTTCATGATCCATGACTTCGCGCCGCCATGCAGTGCGATCGACCTCCTGGAGACGGTCGAAGGTGGCTTGAGGGAAGTCGAGGCCCTTCCAGTTGATGTCTTCGAAGTGAGGAGTCCATCCGATCGGGGTCTCTTTGCCCTGGGCACGGCCGCGTACTCGGTCGACGATCCATTTGAGGACGCGCATGTTCTCGGAGTAGCCGGCCAGAGGAACTTACCGTTCTCGTCCTTGCGGAACCAGTTGACGTGGAAGACGCGGGGTGTGGCGGAGAGAGTGCGCTGCATCTTGATCCAGTGCCGGAAGTAGTCGCCCATGTGGTATCCGCAGAAAGGAAGCATGGCCATTGGGTCGCGACGGACTTTGCCAAGTGTGCCTCCGGCGGCTGCGGTGATTTCGCTGCCCATAGTGGCGCCAGCGTACACGCCGCCGGACCAGTTGAAGGCCTGGTACACGAGCGGCATAGTAGTGGCGCGGCGGCCGCCGAAGATGATGGCGGAGACGGGGACGCCTTCGGGAGCCTCCCAATCGGGGTCGATGCTGGGACACTGGCTGGCAGGAGCGGTGAAGCGGCCGTTGGGATGGGCGGCGGGTTGGCCGGTGGTTTTGCCGATTTCCGGGTTCCACTTGTTGCCACGCCAGTCGAGGCATTCGGCAGGTGGGGTGTCGGTCATGCCCTCCCACCAGACACCGCCTTCGGGGGTGAGGGCTACGTTGGTGAAGATGGTGTTTTTGGCCAGGGTGGCCATGGCGTTGGGGTTGGTCTTCCCAGATGTCCCGGGAGCTACGCCGAAGAATCCGGCCTCGGGGTTGATGGCGCGGAGCTGGCCGGTGGCGTCGGGCTTGATCCAGGCGATGTCGTCGCCTACGGTCCATACCTTCCAGCCATCGAAGCCTTTGGGGGGGATCATCATGGCGAAGTTGGTCTTGCCGCAGGCGCTGGGGAAGGCGGCGGCTACGTAGGTTTTTTCATGGGAGGGGGATTCGACGCCGAGTATAAGCATGTGCTCGGCCATCCAGCCCTCGTCGCGAGCGATGTTGGAGGCGATACGGAGGGCGAAGCATTTTTTGCCGAGAAGGGCGTTGCCACCGTAGCCGCTGCCGTAGGACCAGATTTCGCGGGTTTCGGGGAAGTGGACGATGTACTTTTCGTCATTGCAGGGCCAGGGAACGTCCTGCTCGCCGGGGGCGAGGGGAGCGCCGACGGTGTGCATACAGGGGACGACGCGCTTCTCGTCCTTGTCGATCTCGGCGAAGACGGGTGTGCCGATGCGGGCCATGATGCGCATGTTGACGACGGCGTAGGCGGAGTCGGTGAGTTGGACGCCGATCTGCGACATGGGGGAGCCGACGGGGCCCATCGAGTAAGGCAGGACGTACATGGTGCGTCCGCGCATGGAGCCGCGGAAGAGCTGCTTGAGCTTGCGGCGCATGACGAAGGGGTCTTCCCAGTTGTTGGTGGGGCCGGCGGTGTCTTTGGAGAGGGAGCAGATGAAGGTGCGGTCTTCAACGCGGGCGACATCATTGGGGGCGGAGCGGGCGTAGAAGCAGCCGGGCCAGAGCTTTTGGTTGAGGCGTGTAAAGGTGCCAGCGTGGATAAGTTGATCGCAGAGGAAGTCGTACTCGGCTTTGGAGCCGTCGACCCAGTGGATGGAGTCGGGTTGGCAGAGGTCTGCCATCTTTTCGACCCAGCGGATGAGGTGTTTGTTGGTTGTGGGAGGGACGGCAAGGGATGCTGTGGCGATGGCCGTTTCAGTCTTCATAAAAAGAGGTACTTCCTTCACTAGACAAGTGTTCGCCTCCGCGAAGGGGCTGTCAACTTTGGGGGATGGGTGGAGTGGGTTGCAGATTGTTGTTGCGGGCACGCCAGATGTCGAGAAGCGTGGCCGCTATGGTGAGGGCCAGAGGGCCGAGGATTACGCCGGAGAATCCGAAGATGACGACACCGCCGAGGATTGCGATCAGGATGGTGACAGTGTGCTGGTTGAGTTTGGAGCCGACGAGCACGGGGTAGAGGAAGTTGTCGATGCTGCTGACGACAAAGGTTCCCCAGGCGGTGAGGATAGCGGCTTTGCCCCAGTGGCCCGTGAGGCCGAGGTAGAGGGCGACGGGAACCCAGACTACACTGGCACCCACGGCTGGAAGGATCGAGACGATGACCGTCATGGCCATCCAGAGCATCGTGTTGGGTACTCCGAGCACCCAGAAGGCGAGGCCGGAGAGTAAGCCTTGAATGACGCCGATCGCGAGCCGGCCGAGAGCGGTTGCGTTGATAGTGCTGGTCATGTTGCCGAAGAGCTCGTCGGTCTCCTGTTCGTTGAGAGGCAGGAGAGAACGTGCGAACGAGATCGCCATCTCCTGATCGCGGTAGAGGAAGAAGAGGATGAAGAGCAAGATGACGAGCTGCACGGTGGCTCCGAAGGAATAACTGAGGACGCCGGCGAGGAGGTTGCCAAGGATGGCGGCAGCGGAGCGAACTGTGTTCTGTAGATCAATGGTGTTGGTGATGATGTGAATATCAGCGGCGATGGTGGGATGGGTTTCGAGGAATTGGGTGAGGCTCTTTTGGGGAACGTCGCTGCGGAGAAAGATGATGATGGTGGTTGTTCCCTGGATGAGGTCTTGCAGGATGAAGAAGCAGGGAGTGATGACGCTGAGGACGACGAGGACGACTGCGATTGCAGCGGAAAGATTACGGTTCTTAATCTTCTGGGTCAGCCAGTTGTAAGGGCGGTGGGTGATGACGGCCAGGACGACAGCTCCGATGATGGCAGAGAGGAAAGGGTTGATGATGAAAAAGCAGAAGACGATGGCGCTGAAGGTCAGCAGATAGAGGGTGATCTGCTTCCAGAGAGTTGTCTGGACGTAGTTTGACGTCGGCTGAGTCGGCTGATTAGGGTCCATCTGCATTTGGATGGCTCTCGCGTCTATAGGTTTTCTCGTGGCGGCGGAGGGATTCTCCATTGAGAGAAGGCGAGGACGTAGAGGAGAATCAGGTTCACGAGCGGGATGATCATCAATATGCCCAACGCACGCGGGAAGCCTGCCTTGCCGAATATCTTCCAGTACGGAATGATGACGATGAGAGCGACTATCAAGGCACTGAGCGCGAGGGGAAGAAGTGGGTAGTGCGCTCCGTAGATGTAGATGTCGGTTGAGTTGACCTCTTGTTGGCTCATGGGCCGGAATCATACGCCGGGCAGTGTGAGGAGTCCAGAGATGGCATACATCTCCGCCATGGCACAATGTGCGTTATGCGATGGCGGAGATGAGGTTTTACGTGGTCATCTTATGCGCGAGCGGACTCGCAACAGGGCAAGTGCGATCAGGCCGGATGCGGTTTCGAAGATGGTCGCGGGTTCGGGTGTGGTTTCGGTTATCTCTCCAAATAAGCCGTCGCGCTCACCGTCGATGCCAGCCGTGAAATATACCGCGTTCAGGTTCACGCCAGCTCCTCCAGTGCGGGTCTCGAGTGCCCATAAGAAGTCGTTGACGAGTGGCTGGCCGTTTGGTCCGTTAAGGGTGCCCAGGAATGCGTCCGTGGTTGGGTCATAGGCAAGGATCTCGCCGTTGCCGAAGTTGCCGACCAGCAGATCGTTGCTGAAAATGCCGAAGTTAGCGGGAGCGATAACAAGTCCCCAGGGCGAGAAGAGAGCGCCGCCGCTTGCGATGCGTTTTATGAAATTGCCGGCTGTATCGTATTCATCGACAAAGCCGCCTGTGGTGCCGGAGTAGGTTACATAAAGGTTCGAGCCGATGGTCTGGATGTTGAATGGGGTGTATCCAGCGGGCAGCGTCGGATCGACGAACTTACCGGCGAACGTTGTATTTGTGACGTCAGCCCATGCGGAATTGAATACACGGATATGACCCGTGGAATCGGCCGCGTATAGGAAGCTCGAACCGCCGCTCGTATTCTGGGCGAGGCCGGTGTATACAGCCCCGGAGGACGGGACCATCACTTGCGCTGTTGTGCCTGCTCCACCATTCCATCCAGCGATCGTGCCGTTCAGGGTGTCGAAGATGAAGGTCGATGCGGCGCCGTTTCCGAGGAGAAATCCAGTGCTGCTGTTGAACACCTGGCCGGTCGGTCCGCTGGGCGGAGTGGCGCTGGCCGGGATTGTGACAACCAGGGGAGTGATGGCTCCAACACCGTTGTACAGAGTGGCCGTTCCACCTCCTTGATTTGAGACCCAGAATGGCGACGTCGGCGAAAAGGCCACGCCCCAGGGATTGATGAGGTGGGGATCAGTAGTGGTAGCCAGGCCTGGTACGTTGGACACAAGGTTGGTCTGGGTGAACGAATCGGCGTGTACGTACATGGGAGCAAACGCCAATGCGATCGTGCACGCCGCTTTCACAAGACGGGCGATGGAGTGATGTCTGGACACGGGGTAGCCTCCTGAGACTGGCATATCTGTCGAACGACTAGTTCTTTCGTTGAAGGCCCAAGTGCAAGGTGAGGGAAGTATATGCGCGAGTGGATTCGACAGTCGTTTCGCTGATGTCAAATTTTTGTCTCTGTTTTGTCTCTCTCGCAGGCGAGATTGGACCGATGCGGGCGGACGGGTGGACTGGTATCCGCCATAAGGCCGAAGATGCTGAGGAGACAGAGGATGCAAGACCCGGGAGCGGTGTTTTGCGTGTGAATCTACCGCTTTTTCAGGGCTTCCAGTTCGTCGAGGGTGCGGGGCCAATCTGCGCCCAGGAGACGCGATAAGCTTCGGTCTGCGAGGACTTTACCGTTGGTCTGGCATTCGGCGCAGTAGTTGGTCTCGTTGTCGGCGTAGCGGATGCGCTGGATGGGCAGGCCGCAGGTGGGGCAGGGCTGGCCGAAGCGGCCGTGGACGACCATGTCTTTGCGGAATGCGGTGACTTTCTCGGGGAAGGAATGAGCGGCTTCGTCGTTGAGGCGGTCAATCCAGAGTTGGAGGGTTTCGCGCGTGGCGGTGAAGAGGCGCTGCCATTGGTCGTCGGTTAATTTGTGGGTGAGGAGGATGGGCGAGAGACGGGCGGCGTGGAGGATCTCGTCAGAGTAGGCGTTGCCGATGCCGCTGAGGATGCGCGGGTCGGTGAGGGCTCGCTTGAGGGTACGGTTTTCTGCGGTGAGGGCGGTGCGGAAGTCATCGAATGTGGCGGCGAATACGTCGATGCCGCCGGGGTCGATTTCTTTGGCG
>DATDHL010000063.1:0-11035 GCA_036521575.1 Edaphobacter sp.
CCGGCGGCTTTCCGGGATTGGGATGAAAGACAGGGAAGAGGGAAGAGGGAAGAGGGAGGAGAGGACGGGTCTGGATTGACTTCGGGGGTTAAAGCCGATAGACTAAATGAGTTGAGTCTTGCTTACGCGTCTCTCTCTGCCCAGTCTGGCGTTAGCCCTGGAAAGACAGGTGACAGTAAGTCCGGCACCTCCGGTATCGTTCGCGATCCTAATCCTGAGAAAAAACAGGGTTTATCTGGTGAGAGCCAGAGTTATGCGCTGAACGATCTGGCCGAGAATGCCCTTCTCGCGCTTGTCCGCACCGGGATTGGAAACTGCGGTCTTCATAATGATTTTGAAGACGTAGTATTTCCTCAGTATCCCTCCTTGCGAATAACCAAGCGTGAATTGATGGGTAGTGAATCGGGTGCTACTGACAGCCCTGCGATCTACGCAGCTCTGTCGGGATCGGGCTCTGCCTTGTTTGGACTTTACCGGTCCGAAGCGGACGCAGAGGCTGCTCAACGGCGCGTTCAGGCGTCTGGGGTTAAGGCATTTGTAACGACTACCTTGCCCCGAGAGGATTACTGGACGAGAATGTTCGCAGGGTGACTCTACCGGATCTGGAATGATCCGGGAATTACTGGGCGATCGACTAACGGTAGGTCAAGAGACTTTGAATCTCTTTGTCTAGGTTCGAATCCTAGTCGCCCAACCAAAAGTCGACGCCGAAGCGAAGAGCAAGGTTAGGGTTCTTTGGCGGCAACAATGTGCCGCAGAAGTTGAACGATTTTTGGATGCCGCGACCTGCAGGAAGAAAAAGAGACGCAGGGGCGGACGAAGAAGTTAGAAGTTTTGAAAGATTGAAGTCTTTCGTTTTGCAGGATTCGCAACAGGATTTGCAAGAAGAACGGAGCCGCAACAAGGCTTCGCAAGACCAAGCAGCAGGAACTATTCAAGGTCAACCAACCTGGAGGTTTCAAACGTGAGCAAACAAGACACGACTGCAGTTCTTTCCCCTATTTCAGGGCAGGCTGAGGAGCCAGAAGAAAACTCCCAGCCCGCACCGCAAGGCTCCACGCAGGGTCAACCCAGCGGACAGTCAGGCAAGGCTGTTCCGGAGAGGAAGCGCTCCGGGCGGATTCCAGAGCCAAAGCGCTTCAAGATTTTCTGCGGGTCTTCGAACCGGCCGCTGGCCGAGGAGATCTGCAAGTTCGTCGGTGTGCCGCTGGGCGAGACCCGGATGCAGAGATTCTCCGACGGCGAGGTTCATTTTCAGCTGCTCGAAAACGTTCGCGGTGCGGACGTATTTGTCGTTCAGCCTACGTGTTGGCCGGTCGATCAGCATCTCGTTGAGTTGCTGATCATGATGGACGCGCTAAAGCGCGCATCGGCCGGGCGCATCACGGTTGTAATTCCCTACTATGGCTACGCTAGGCAGGACCGCAAAGACCGTCCGCGTGTTGCCATTACGTCGAAGCTGGTTGCCGATCTGCTGCAGACTGCCGGTGCGAACCGGGCTCTGCTGGTTGATCTGCATGCGGCACAGATACAGGGATTCTTCAATATTCCGGTGGATCATCTGTTTGCCAGCCCGGTGCTGGTGAGCTACTTCCGGGAGTTGGATTTGCCGGACCTGACGGTGGTTTCGCCGGATGCGGGAGGCGTGGAGCGGGCGAGATTCTTCGCCAAGAAGCTGGAAGTACCATTGGCCATCGTCGACAAGCGGCGGACCGACATTAATGTTACTGAGGTGATGAACGTGATCGGCGATGTACGCGGCCGAACGTGTTTGATCCTCGACGACATTATCGATACCGCCGGAACGCTGGTGAAGACGGCGGATGCGCTGCTGGATCAGGGTGCGGCAAAAGTTTATGCGTGCGCGACGCATGCGGTGCTTTCGGGACCGGCTGTTGAGCGCATTGCAACATCACGGTTGGAAGAGCTGATCGTGACGAACACCATTCCGCTGCGGGAAGATGCGCTGCGGGTGCCGAAGATCAAGGTGCTTTCGATTGCCGGACTGCTTGGCAGGGCGATTGAGAGCATTCACATGGAGACCAGCGTCAGCAGGCTCTTCGACTAGGTCGCAGTTTTGCAGTGAGCGGCTTGGATTAACCAAGTAGCAAAGGGAGCGAGGCTCAACCTCGTGCCCGAAAGGAAAAGAAGATCATGGCAGCAACAACAAACACTGAAGCAATCGTCGCAACCGTCCGCGAGGGCAAGTTCAACAAGAATGCAGCTCGCCGGGTTCGCGTTGCAGGCAAGATTCCCGCCGTTGTTTACGGTGCGGGCAAGGACGCGGTTGCGGTTACGGTTGACCCCCGTGCGATCACCAGGATTCTGCACTCCGAGTCTGGCCACAACACGATCTTCGACCTGAACGTCGAGGGTTCGGGCGTGGTGAAGGCCATGATCGTCGACTGGCAAAATGAGCCGATCAAGGGCAAGTTGCTGCACATCGACCTGAAGCGGATCGCGATGGACAAGATGATGCGCGTGTCGGTGCCGATCCAGCTTATTGGTATCCCGACGGGCGTGAAGAACCAGGGCGGCATCATGGAGCATGTGCTTCGTGAGGTCGAAATCGAGTGCTTGCCCGGCGATATTCCGAGCCACCTTGACGTCGACGTTACGGGTCTTGAGCTGCATGGATTGATTCATGTGTCGGACCTGCCGCACTCGGGCAGCATCAAGTTTCTCGCTGACGAGAACGCGACTGTGGCCCACGTCACGATCATCAAGGAAGAGGCTCCTGCTGAAGTTGATGCACTGGCCGCTGCCCCGACCGAGCCTGAGGTTGCCAAGAAGGGCAAGACGGATACGGAAGCAGCACCTGCGGCTGATGCCAAGGGCGGCAAGAAGTAATTTTATGGCGGTCCTGAGGCTCAGGACCGCCGATGCAGTATGGAAGGAAGCGTTCGCGTGAAGTTGATCGTCGGGCTCGGTAACCCCGGTATCGAATATCAGTTCACGCCGCACAATGCCGGGTTTCTGGCGGTGGATCGGATCGCAGAGGATTGCGGTGTGGCCGTCACGAACCGGCGAGGCAGGGCGCTTACGGCCAGGGCACGGCTTGCGGGACAGGATGTTCTGCTGGCCAAGCCTGAGACCTTCATGAATCTGAGCGGGCTTTCGGTGGCCGCACTGGTTCGTGAGCTTGAGATTGAGAACGTCTCGGAGGATGTGATCGTCCTCTACGACGAGTTGGCATTTCCGCTGGGCACGATTCGGATACGCGAGCGTGGATCGGCGAATGGGCATAACGGAGTGAAGTCGATCGCCGGTGTGCTGGGAACGGAAGAATGGATTCGCATCCGTATTGGCGTTGGAAAGCCGGCGCTGGCGGATGGAAGAGAGATTAAGGCGGGAGGCAGGGATTATCTGCTGACGCCGATGCGCAAGCAGGAGCTTGCGGTGCTGGATGAAGTGCTCGACCGCGTGGAAGATGCAGTCGAGATGGTGCTGACGCAAGGTGTCAGCGCTGCGATGAATGAGTTCAACCGTCGGGCGACGGATTCTGAGAAGGATTCGGACGAGCCGAAGGAGAAGTAGGCAGTACAACGCAGTAGATTCCAGACCGTGTTGGCAGAACAGACGCCATCACGGTGCGAAGCAGAACTTCGCAGAAAGAAGTAAACGAATGAATCGCACTTACGAAATCATGTTCATCGTCCGGCCGGACGTTGAAGAAGCCGACCTCGACAAGCTGATTGAAGGTTTCTCGGCCAACGTCACCAATGGTGGCGGCGAGATCAAGAGCGTGGAGAAGATGGGCCGCCGCCGGTTGGCCTACACCGTCCGCAAGTTCAACGACGGCTTCTACGTGCTGCTGACGATTGTTGCCGCAGGCTCACTGATCAGCGAGATCGAGCGTCGTCTGCGCGTGTCGGAACAGGTGATCAAGTTCATCACCGTGCGCATGGACGAGGAAGAGAAACGCCTGGCGAAGGTGAAGGCTATCCGCGACACCAAGGTGAAGCGCTCCGCTATGCCTGCCGCCGCACCGGCCCAGGTTGCTGAGGCTCCGGTTGCTGAGGTTCCGGTTGCCGAAGTCGCAGACGTTGTCGCTGCTGATGCACCTGCCGCTGACGCTGCTGCCGTCTAACGAAGCTTCGCAATGAAAGATTGGCGATGCCGCGCTTGCTGTATCGCATAACGCACCACGATCCGCCGTACACCGCTTCCGTTCGATCCTGCGGGATGGAATGTTCAGAGACACCACAGCGTGTCTGGAGCGGCGAAGGCACAACGTACCTGAGAGGAAATACACATGGCTGACGAAACGACCAGCACGCACTCCACTGAGCACTCATCCGCACCACGCCCCAGCGGTCCGGGCGCACCGCGCACTCCACGTCCGGCCGGCGGTCCCGGCGGCGGTCCTGGCGGACGGAAGTTCTTCCGTCGCAAGAAGGTCTGCAAGTTCTGCACAGAGAAGATCGATGCGATCTCTTACCGCGATGTCCGCCTGCTGCAGGGCTTCGTTGCTGAGCGCGGCAAGATTGTTCCTCGCCGCCTGACGGGTGTCTGCACCCGGCACCAGCGCCGCCTTAGCCTGGCCATCAAGCAGTCGCGGAATATCGCCCTGCTTGCCTTTGCCGCGCGCTTCTAACTTACGAGACACGAAATCGGAGATATGCAATGGAAGTCATTCTGAAGGAAGACGTAATTAAGCTCGGACATCGCGGCGATGTAGTGAAGGTCGCCGACGGCTACGGGCGCAACTACCTGCTGCCGGGCAAGCTCGCCATTGAGGCGACTGCGGCCAATAAGGCTGTCATCGATCAGATGAAGTCATCGGCTGTTCGCAAGTCCGCCAAGGAGAAGGTCGAAGCGGAGCAGCTTTCGACGCAACTGGACGCCCTTGAACTGGTGTTCGAGCGCAAAGTCGGCGAGCACGATCACCTGTTCGGTTCGGTCACGTCGGGCGATATCGCTCACGAGCTCGAGGCGAAGGGCTTTACGATCGATCGGCGCAAGATCTCGCTTGAGGATCCGCTGAAGACTATCGGCGAGTACCACGTTCCCGTGAAGCTGCACCGCGAGGTGACCAGCCATGTGAAGGTGACGGTCAAGGGCGATCAGCCTGAAGCCGAGGCTGTTGCTGCCGCTGAGTAATTTGTAACGAACTAAGATACAGACGCATCTGTCTCCGTGAGTTGTCTTCGTGGAGGCGGATGCGTTTTATTTTTGCCTTGAGTTCTGGATCTGGCTGTAGCCGCGGAGCAGGATGATTACGCCGATAAGGTTCAGGAGCGGCGGCGGAAGCAGGAGCATCCAGCCGATTGGTGTGAGCGATGGGACGGCGAGGATGTAGGAGATGTCGGTGAAGAGGTCGGAGAAACGGATTCCGGCAGTGATGGGCAGCCAGATAGGTTGTTTACGCCAGCGCCAGAGGGTGATGGCCTGAGCGAGGGCGAATGCCGCCCATTGGCCTCCTGAGCGGCGAAGGAATGCGACCTCAAGGCCGGCGGGCACCGATGTATGGAAGACTTTGAACCAAAGATCAGGGGCGAGCCAGGACATCAGGAAGAGGAAGGTGTCTTCCAGCGTGGCTGCCCACAGGAAGATGAGGATGAGGATTCTGAGTCGTCGCTCGATCACGGGTACTTCCAGGTCTGTCGTTTTTTGGAGACGGAACCAAGTGCATGCAAGGGCCGATTTTGGGTGAATTGTATCCCGGCTTGAAACTGACCGGCTAGAGCATTTTCCTGGTGGTGAGAGCATGAGGCGCTTCGAGCGAAAATACAGGGATTCTTCCCCTTCGGCTGCGCTCAGGGTCAGAATGACGATTCAAAAATCGTTCTGCGGCATTGGGAATGCTTTGGCTTACTCGTACTTGAGGGTTTGGACGGGGTCGAGGCGGGCGGCGCGGTTGGCGGGGAGCGTTCCAAAGAGTACGCCGACGAGGACCGAGGTCGACAGGGAGATAACGGCTGACCAGCTCGATGTGGGGATCTTGAACGGCGTCAGGAGGCTGATCGACATGGGAATTGCGAGGCCGATCAGAGTGCCGATTATGCCTCCGCTGAGCGAGAGGAAGACGGCTTCGGTAAGGAACTGCAGGCGTATCTCGCGGCTGGTGGCGCCGAGGGCCTTGCGGATGCCGATCTCCTTGATGCGGGACTGTACGTTGGCCAGCATGCTGTTCATGATGCCGACGCCGCTGACGACGAGGGTGATGGCGGCGGCCAGCGTCAGGACAATGGTCAGCATATTGGCTATCTGCGACATTACATTGAGAACCTGCGTCAGGTTGAAGGCGGTATAGACGGACGTGGCGCGGTGGCGGCTTTTGATGATGCCAAGGATCTCTTGGGATGCAGCTGGAACAAGGGTGGGATCCTTCATGGTGAAGAAGATCTGTTTCACTGTGTCGGTTCCGGTGAAGTAGCGGGCGACCTGATATGGGATCAGGATGGTCTGGTCGCTGATTTCGGACTGGCCGAAGGTTTCGACGCTCTCTTTGAAGACGCCGATTACGACGAACGGGATGCCGCTTACGGTGATGGTGTGGCCAATGGCAGAGTCGGGGCTGCCAAAGAGCGCTTTGGCGAAGGGTGCTACGATGACGGCTACCTTGGTGTGGGCGATGGCGTCCTGATCGTCAAAGAAGCGTCCGGCGAGGATGGCGAGGTTGCGGACCTGCTTGTACTGCGGGGAGACCCCGAGCAGCATGGTGTCCTTGACAACGCCGCCGCCCATGCTGACGCGGTCGTGGAACTCGAGCATTGGCGACGCATAGGTGATGCCGGGAACCTGCTCGACGACCTGGTTCATGTCTTCGCGCGTCATGTAATCGGGGGTGATGGTGTTGTCGGGACCAACGGTGGTGCCGCCGTCGTACATCATCTCGATCATGTTGGGGCCGATACTCGAGATGAGGTTGAGTGCGTACTGCTTGCCGGTGAGGCCGAGGGTGGTGACGAGGATGATCGACGCGGAACCGATGATCATGCCCAGCATGGTGAGGAGGAAGCGGACCTTGCTGGCCTTGAAGCTATCAACGGCGAGCCGAACGATCTCGCTGAACATCATGGTCGAGCGCGCGCTAGCCAGCGTACGGTCGAATGAGCTCACCTTCGGGAGTTGTGCGGTCGCCATCTATTGAATATTAGACGCCTTTTCGTATCGCAGCGGTTCGGGGTTTCCTGCTAAATCGCGGAGCGGCTCTGATCAGTCTACGCGGCAGATGAGGCACTTGAGATAACTGGTCTCGGGTAAGGTCAGAACGGCTGGGTGATCGGGGGCTGCGCCACGAGTTTCCAGTAGCTGCACTCGTCGAGCGGCGTCGGAGGCCGCGGCCGCGACTACTTCGGTGAAGTCGGCCAATGAGATGTGGTGCGAGCAGGAGCAGGTCACGAGGGTTCCGCCGTGGCGGAGCAGTTTGATGGCTCGGAGGTTGAGTTCTTTGTAGCCACGCATGGCGCCCTCGGCTGCGCGCTTGGATTTGGCGAAGGCGGGTGGATCGAGAACGATGGTGTCGAACTGCTGGCCGGTGGCCTCGTATTCGCGGAGTAGCTCGAAGGCGTCGGCTTCGATCCAATCAACCTGTGCTTGGAGGGTGGGGTTGAGTTCGAGATTGCGGTCTGCGACGACGAGCGCGGCGTGGCTGGCATCGACGCCTGTGACGCGCTCGCAGTGCTGGGCGAGGTGAAGGGCGAAACCTCCCTGGTAGGTACAGATGTCGAGCGCCGTTCCGTGTGCGTATCGGGCTGCAGCGGCGTAGTTGAGACGCTGGTCGAGGAAGGCCCCGGTCTTCTGTCCCGCGCTGGCGTCGTAGTGGAAGTGCAGGCCATTGATGGTGAAGATGGTGGTCAGTTGTGCTGCTTCGGGGTTGTTGGAGTACAGGGGTGCGGATGGGGCCGGGGCTAGTTGCTCCAGTTCGCGGATCTTTGGGTCGGGACGCTCGACTATGGTGGCTGGTTGCAGCTGTTCGCGAAGGACTTCGGTAAGGGTGTGGCGGACGTCGTCCTGCGCAGTGCCTTGCGTTAGTAGCTGGAGGATGATGAGGTCGTTGTAGCGGTCGGCTACGATGCCGGGGAGGTTATCGGCTTCGGAGAAGATCAGGCGGCAGGAGTTGTCGGTTGGGGACGATGGTGCGAGTGCTTCGCGGAGGGCGAGGGCAGCGAGAGCGCGTTCTCGGAGCTGCTCGAGGTAGACGGGTCGCGTGAGGGGTGTGTCGGTGGAGACCACCCGCAGCATGATCTGCGAGGCTGAGCTGTAGAGGGCTGTGCCGAGGGGGATTCCGCGACTGTCGGCTACGGTGACGAGCGCGCCGGGAGGGATCTCGGAGCTGTCGGAGTGGGGAATCAGCGAGGCGACGTCGGAGCTGTAGACCCAGAGATGGCCTGCGCGAAGGCGGTCCGCGGCGCGCCGGGTGATGACGGCTGCCGGTCCGTGCGGCTGGCCTGCGACTAATTGGGGGCCGCGACTCTGTACCTCTTTGAGCATGGTTAATCGTCGCACAAACGAAGCTTGCGCGTGCGAGATGAGGCGGCCTGAGGAGAGTTATGGACGCTGATTCAGTGCGTTGTTCTGGATCGCGATGGAGACCGGCGTTACGACGGGGGCTGCTGCGCCGACGATCTTAGTGATGGTGCCCTGGCCGGCTATCTGCGAACCGAGGTTGGCGACCCAGATATTGCCTGATCTGTCGAGCGCCAGCCGGAATGGATTGGTCAGTACGGAGCTGCCGTAGCCTGTTCCGCCGGACTGGGGCCTGCCGTTGCTGAGGAACTCCGAGACGGTGCTGCTGCCGGAGTTGACGAGCCAGACGTTGCCGAGGCCGTCGACCGCCATGTCGATGGGTGCGTTGAGGCCGGCGCCGTAGTAGGGGCTTCCCGCGACGGGGTCACCGAAGCTGGTGAGACGACTGAGGCTGCTGCCGAGACGATTAGCGATCCATGCGCCGCCCGCGGAATCGATGGCTACGGCGAAGGGACCGTTGATGCCGCCACCGGTGTAGGGCGAGCCGGGGATGGGAACGCCGGAGTTGCTGAGTACGGTGATGGCGTTTCCGCCGGTATCGGCGATCCAGGCGTTGCCGGAGGTGTCGAGAGCGAGAGCTGCAGGGCTGCTAACGCCACCGGTGCTGAAGCCGGTGCTGGGAGAGAGGGACGCGCCGTTCGCGCTGAGCTTGCTGACGGTTGGTCCGGAGTTCGCGACCCAGACGTTGCCCAGACCGTCAAAGGCGAGGAGGCTGGGGCCCTGGATTCCCGCACCGCCAAACGGATTGGATGTGGCACGGACGCCGGCACTGTTGAGCTCGGTGACGCTGGAGGTGAGGCTGTTGGTGAGCCAGGGATCGTCGTAGGGATCGAGCGCGAGGCGGGCGAAGGCTCCTCCGGGTTGAGGGAAGGTGGAGGTGATGCCGGAGGTACTGTTGAGGACGCTGACGGTGCTGGCGTTGCCGGTAGTGCTGAGAACCCAAGCGTTGCCCTGAGAGTCGATGGCGAGGTCGCCGGGCGTGCTGAAGGAGGGGGACGTGTAGTTGATGGCGAGGGTCCAGTCGCCGGGAGAGGACGTCAGTGTGGGCTGATAAGGACCGTTCGCAACGAGGGTGCTGAAGATGGAGCCTACGCTGTGGCTGGGATTGCGGGCGATGTCGAGCGCTGCGGCGATGGTGTCGCTAGGTGTCGTGCCGCCGGTGGGCGTGGCGGCTGCGAAGAGGCGTCCGCAGGGATCGGTGAGCGCGGTGCTTCCGTTGGAGTTGACGCAGGACGAGAGGATGTCACCCAGCGTGTTGATGGCCGCGGAAGGGATATTGGCTACTGTTGGCGCTGTGCCCGGGGAGCGTCCGGTGTAGACGGAGACCAGGCTCTGGGCGGTGGCGAAGGCGTTCAGCAAGCCTTGCACGTTTCCGGGACTGGTGCCGATATGCGCGGAGTCGACCATGAACGGGGCGAGCGCCCAGACGGCTGCGACGGTCGTCAGCTCACTGATGTTGAAGAAGCCCGAGGCGAGGTTGCCGCAGGGTCCAAGCAAACCCATGAGTGCGAGGGCGTTGTTGTTGGTGCCTGCGGCCAATCCGGGATTACCGCCGGTGACGACCAAGTAGATGGGGGTTGAGGCGGAGGGGCAGGTGTAGGCTCCGGCGAAGGAGAAGCCGCCGCTGGCGTTGCTTGTGACAGTGCGAGTGAGCAGGGGAGTTGCGGCGGTGCCGTATCCGTTGGTGCCTGGCGCGTAGATCTGGATGTTGGCGTTGGCTACGGGCTGATTGCCGCCGTGGATTTGGCCCGCGAACGCCTGGCCGGTGACTGGCGTCGATATTGTGGGGGAGGCGCCGCAACCGGCGATTCCAGTGACGATCGCCGTCGTCAACACCGCGAGGGCGGCGGAGCGTGGCCACCGATTTGGGATGTGCATGGCCGAGACTCTCCTTGAGCTGCTTGTTCAGGTGTAAAGCATGCGGAAGGGAGGCTCAATGACCCTAAAGTTGCACCAGCGGCAATCTATGGAAGAGGGCAAGCGGAGGGCCGTTCTCGCACTGCTCTCTGTTAGGAGAACCTTAGAATGGGAAGATGGGAAATGACGCGCTTAAGGTTGATGTTGCTGTGCTGGGTGCGGGCGCGGCGGGGATGATGTGTGCGCTGGAGGCCGGAAAGCGCGGCAGGCGTGCTGTGGTGTTCGATCATGCGGAGAAGATTGGGAAGAAGATCCTGATCTCGGGCGGCGGGCGATGCAACTTCACTAATATTCATGCGCGGGCGGAGAACTTCCTCTCAGAGAATCCTCACTTTGCCAAGTCGGCTCTGGCGCGGTTTACGCCTGCGGACATCATCGCGATGATCGAGAAGCATGGGATTCGCTATCACGAGAAGACGCTGGGGCAGCTTTTTTGCGATCGCTCGGCGATGGATGTAGTGACGATGCTGGAGCGGGAGTGTGCGGAGGTGGGGGTTCGGGTGCGGGTTGGGGTTCGGATTTTGTCGGTGGTGCGGGATGGGGATTTTCGGGTGGAGACTACCGAGGGAGTCTTTCGCGCGGAGTCGGTGGTGATTGCTACGGGTGGGCTTTCGATTCCGAAGATGGGGGCGACTGGGTTTGG
>DATDHL010000064.1:0-5239 GCA_036521575.1 Edaphobacter sp.
CCTCACTAGCGCTCGCACCATGAACTTCACCGGCCGCGACCGCATCATCGCCGACCGCCTCCAGCGCGAGATCATCGAGCGCCTCGAATTCCTCAACGCCGTCGGCCTCAGCTACCTCTCCCTCGAGCGCTCCGCCGCCACCCTATCCGGAGGCGAGGGCCAGCGCATCCGCCTGGCCACCCAGATCGGCTCAAAACTCCGTGGCGTCCTCTACGTCCTCGACGAACCCTCCATCGGCCTCCACCAGCGCGACAACCAGCGCCTCATCAACGCCCTCGAAGACCTCCGCGACCTCGGCAACACCGTCCTCGTCGTCGAGCACGACGAAGACACCATCCGCAAGGCCGACTACGTCCTTGACCTCGGCCCGGGCGCCGGCAAAAACGGCGGCTACCTCATCGCCGACGGCACCCCTCAGCAGGTGATGGACAACCCCGCCTCCCTCACCGGCCAATACCTCGCCGGCAAAATCGAAATCCTCGCCCGAGAGACCCCGCGCCCTCTCACAGGCAACTGGATCACAGTCGAAGACGCCCACTCCCACAACCTCCAGAACGTGACCGCTCACTTCCCCCTCGGAGTCATGACCGTGATCACCGGCGTCAGCGGCTCCGGCAAATCCACCCTCGTCAACGACATCCTCTACCGCTCTCTCGCCAAAGAGCTCTACGGCTCCCGCGAAGAGCCTGGCCAGCACGGACGCGTCATCGGCATCGACCAGATCGACAAGGTCATCCAGATCGACCAGTCCCCCATAGGCCGAACCCCGCGCAGCAACCCCGCAACCTACACCGGCGTCTTCACCGCCATCCGCGACCTCTTCGCCATGCTCCCCGAATCCCGCGAGCGCGGCTACAAACCCGGCCGTTTCAGCTTCAACGTACAAGGCGGACGCTGCGAAGCCTGCCAGGGCGAAGGCCAGCGCCGCATCGAGATGAACTTCCTCCCCGACGTCTACGTCCTCTGCGAAGTATGTAACGGACGCCGTTACAATCAGGAAACCCTCGCCGTCAAGTTCAACGGCTACAGCATCGCCGACCTCCTCGACCTCCCCATCGAAGACGCCCTCCCCATCCTCAAAGACATCCCCGCCGTCAGCATCAAGCTCCAGACCCTCGTCGACGTAGGCCTCGGCTACATCCACCTCAGCCAGTCTGCCACCACTCTCTCCGGCGGCGAAGCCCAGCGCATGAAGCTGGCCCGCGAGCTCTCCAAGCGCCAGACGGGCCGCACCCTCTATCTACTCGACGAGCCCACCACCGGCCTCCACTTCGACGACGTCCGTAAGCTCCTCGAAGTCCTCCACCGTCTCACCGACCTCGGCAACACCGTCATCATCATCGAGCACAACCTCGACATCATCCGCAACGCTGACTACATCCTCGACCTCGGCCCCGAAGGCGGCGAAGGAGGCGGCCGCATCGTAGCCCACGGCACGCCCGAACAGATCGCCACCGTCCCCGCCTCCCACACCGGCAGCTTCCTCACCCGCTACTACGCCAACCACCCCGAAGCCGTCCCTCAGCCCAACGGCACCAACCACGCCGGTCCCCAACCCGCGAACATCCGAGCCCTCGCCGACGCCATCAAAAAGCCCAAAGCCAAATTCGTCGCTCCCGAAAAGAAAACCGGCGTCCCCACCCCACGCGCATCTACACTGTCCGAAGCGACAAAAATAGCCAAGCCGAAGAAGACCTCCACTACTGCCAAAAAGACCCCGGCCAAGGCTCAGAAAAAGACCACGACAAAACGCAAATGAGCACGTCCCTGACACCTCCGCTTCCCGGCGACCCACGCGCCACCTCCCAGCCCCAGGCCGACCCCAACCCAGCACTCACCATCGACCCCACCAAGGGCGAAGCCATCATCATCGAAGCTCCACCCCCCTCCGTAGCCCCCGGCACCGGAGTCCCCGCCCGCATCCCCCACATCGGCCACGCCCTGCTCTTCGTCTCCTTCGCCGGTCTCACCCTCCTGCTCACCCAGGGACTCCTCCTCGGCATCGTTCATCCCCGCCACGCCGTCAGCCTGACGTCCATCTCCCCCAAGCTCGTCGTAGCCGCTGAAGCCATCGCCTACATCATCACCCTCATCATCTCCTTCTTCTTCTTCCCTCTCCTCTGGAACCGCCCCTTCGGCGACGGCATCCGCTGGGACTTTAGCGCCGCCCGCCGCAACATCCTCAAGCTCATCCCCCTCGGCCTCGCCCTCGGCTTCACCGTCCAGGCCATCTCTTCCCTCATTCCCGTCCCCAAGTCCATCCCCATGGACGACTTCTTCCGCACCCCCTCCGACGTCTGGCTCGTCACCGCCTTCGGCACCCTCCTCGCCCCCATGTTCGAAGAGATCTGCTTCCGCGGCTTCCTCCTCCCCGCCTTCGCCATCGGCTACGACTGGCTCTCACTCCCCCGCAACCCCGCCGCACACGAGCGCTGGAAGATCACCACCGGCCTCACCACCGCCGCCCTCGTCTTCTCCGCCATCCTCTCCAGCATCTTCTTCGCCCTCCTCCACGCCGAGCAGCTAGCCCACGCCTGGGCCGCCCTCTTCATCCTCTTCTGCGTCTCCCTCGTCCTCACCGTCGTCCGCATCCGGACCCACTCCGTAGCCAGCTCCACCCTCGTCCACGCCAGCTACAACCTGTCCGTCTTCCTCAGCCTCTTCATAGCCACTGGAGGCTACCGCCACCTCGAGCGCATGGCCCGCTAGCCCGCGACGAGGCGGTCTAACCACCTCATACGTCTGCAAAAGCATCGTTCTCCCTGATCGCTATCCATCGATTTCAGGAGTATCATCGACTCCTCTTCTAAGTGCTACTTGGGCCCTTCCCTATACCACCGGCCCTCTAGCCGGAAAAACGTGACCTCTTATCCGTACCCACTCCAATCAGGGAGGGTTGGAGATATGAAACTTCTCCGAGAATTCAGCAAACGAATCTTGATCCTGGCCGGTGGTCCCCTCATCGCCCTCACCCTCGTTGCCGTCGACGCTCACGGACAAAGCACCGGCATCGTAGTCGAAAGCGTCAACAACTACAGCGTCCGTAACGGCCCATCGCTCAACAACTCCATCGCCAACGGCGACGGCTTCCTCAACAACATGGTCTTTTTTACCTCCCTCTGGCACCTCAACAACAGGTATACCGACAACCTCGTATGGGATACCGACTTCATGGACAGCTCCGTCGATTCCAGCGGAAACGACGCAAATAACTTCGATAAGCCCGGCACTGCCATCTCCTACTTCACCGGTCACGGCTTCTGCCACACCAACCCCATGGGCGACGGCTGTTCTACAGGTCAGTCCTGCACAACAACCACCGCCTGCAAAACACCCAACACCAGCATCGGCGAAGGGCTTCCAGCCTCCTGCCGCTTCAGCCCCTTTGACGCGCCCCGCTGCTGTTACATGGCAGACCGCGGTGCCGCAACCAGCGGATCGAGCGACAAATTCAACGGAGTTGTCGACTACACCAGCGGTGCCATCCGCTGGGGCAACAATGGCACCAACATGGTCGTCCTCGATATCAGTTGCGGAGTCCTTCCCACCTTCTGGTATCAGGAATTTCGAAACGCCAGTGCCGGTGTTCACCTCATCGCCACCATCATGACCGCCGGCGGCGATACCGACAACGTCGCCGATCGCGGTTCATCCTTCGCCCTCGGATATCGAACCAACATCCGCTCCAGTGTTGCCTCCTCCTGGCTCAACGCAATGAACCTTCTCCCTGCTAACGAAGGTGGTTCCTGTCCCGGCGGTGGCGGCGGCCACGGCTTCAACGGCTGCGGATGCAACATCGTCGTCGCAATGGACAACTCCTCAGCAGCCGCCGTCGCACACATGTCCGAAAACTGGGTCGACATCCAGAACGATGCCAAGGACTCCAAGGGCAATAACTGGTTCGACGCCATCTGGCAGTGCAACTACCCGCTGAAAAGCACCAACCAGACTGCATGGGAGCTGCCATGATGACCCATAAAAATCATCTCCTCGCTCTGGCTATCCTTCCCTCCCTCTACACAGCCGCACAAACCGCTCCAGCGCCGAACCCGCTCGTACTCCGTCCCGGCATCATCGCAAGCGACACCGGCGGCGCACCCGGCTATCAACACGGCCTCAAACAATCGCACTTCGCAGTCGGAACACAGTCCCACGCCGTCTCCGACGAAGGTTGGTCACGACAAGAAGGCTCTTACGGTGCCTTCGCAGTCAGTCTGCATAACGGCCTCGCGATGGCGCTTCCCAACGCACGTCCCAGCACAGATCAAAAGCCGTCGTACACAAAGGATCCCGCCGATCACGAAAAGCAGGTCTTCGAATACTTCGTCGCCGCCGGCATCCCAAAGGACCAGATCGGCGGAGCCCACACCATGACCCGCCTCTCCGCCAGCGGCCACTACGGCGATCCCCACCCCGCTCCCCCCAGAATCGACGGTTACGTCTCCGTTCTCGAGCGTAAGGTCGACGGCTACCCCGTACCCGACTCCGTCGCCTGGGCCCAGTTCGATAACGATGGCCGAGTCATCAGCGAAGGTGTCTACTGGCCCGCCATTCCCGCCAGCGCAATCCGCGATGCCGAACGCATCAAAAGCCAGTTAGCCTCAGCCTCCGACCGCGGCAAATTCATGGCCAGGGTTCCCGCTGATCTGCCCTCTGGACAAGTCGCCATCCGACACACCTCCGCAACAGAGCAACAGGCGCCCCTCGAAGTCCTCGCCAGTTACGATGTCATCGAAAAGAGGACCTCACCTTCCGTAGGTGCTCTCGCCACAACCCCCGGCGAAAACGTCTCCATCGTGAGGCACTTCGACGCAAACGGCGTGGAGCAAAGGCTCCCCCAGGAAAGACGCAACGCCGAGAAGCAATTCCCTCCCGCCGAAAAAAAGGCGTCGTCGACCGATCACTGACACCCATCTCCTCGCAGAGGTCTTCTTCGATAGCTACAAACCACCCGTCCGGCAAAAACTGCACATACTATGCACATGTGCTACCTTAAGCACATGGCGACCCCGGCAAAATCCGAGCGAGCAAACAGCCGAACCGTAGTCCTCCTGCGCGACAGCGACCGCAAAAAACTCGAAAAGCTAGCCGCAAAAGAAAAGGTCTCCTCCGGCGAAATCATCCGCCGTTCCCTGGACACCTACAAGACCATCGAGGCCCGCATCCGCAAAGAAGAAGAGGAGAAGATGATGGAATCGACGCTCTCCATGCTCCTCGAAGCCCTCGAATCGGCAAACCG
>DATDHL010000065.1:0-2688 GCA_036521575.1 Edaphobacter sp.
GCGGAGGGGCGCGACCTGCGGCATGTGCTCGACTGGCAGACGCTGGATTACAAGCCCGCAACGCGGCCGAAGTTTCCGGCGCTCGAGATGGCGAAGAACGTGGAGTCGACGGCGGCGCGGATTCCACAACTGCTTCATGCGGATGTGCGTACCGACAAGGCCGCTGCTTTTTACTGGCCGCTGCTTACGGAGTTGTTTACGTACGCGGCCAATCGCATCTCCAACACGGGAGATGAGCCGGCGGACAATATTGTCGAGATCGATCAGGCGATGAAGACGGGCTTCAATTGGGAGCTTGGGCCGTTTGAGATGTTCGACGCTGCTGGTGTGCGCGCAACGACAGAGAAGATGCGTGCGGGCGGTGCGTCCATCTCGACTAATGTTGAGAAGCTGCTTGCTTATCCGCATGCGATCAGCGAGCCCGGCCCCACGTGGTATAAGGACGACCCTGCCACGCCCAGCGGCCGCCAGTACTTTGATGTCATTACCGGCACGTACAAACCTGTTCCTGTCGCTGAGGGTGTTACTTCGCTCGCCGTAATCAAGAAGTCGAAGGGCGTAGTGAAGAAGAATCCCGGGGCTTCGGTTGTCGACCTTGGGAACGGTGTGGCTGCGATAGAACTGCACTCGAAGATGAATGCTCTGGGCGAGGATATCGTTTCACTGATTACGCAAACGCTCAAGCCTTCGAGCCAACAGGTTGCGGATTTCGAAGCTTTTGTGATCACGGGCGACTCGACCAACTTCTCCGTTGGCGCGAATCTGATGCAGCTACTTCTTGGGATTCAGGAAGAGGAGTGGGATGAGGTGGAGTTGGCCGTGAAGGCCTTCCAGAATATGACGCAGGCGATTAAGTTTTGTCCGCGGCCAGTGGTTGCTGCACCTTACGGGATGTGTCTTGGCGGTGGTGTGGAGATATCGCTTCATGCTGCGGCGCGGCAACCTCATGCGGAGCTTTATATGGGATTGGTCGAAGCTGGTGTTGGGCTGATTCCTGGTGGCGGCGGATGCAAGGAGATGTTGCTGCGCTCGGTTGATACGGGATCGAGTATCCGGCCCGATGCGCGTGGTGAGGGTGTCGAGATATTTGAAGCGCTGAAGAAGAACTTCGAGACGATTGCGAAGGCTACAGTCTCGACTTCGGCTGCTGAAGCGCGCGGGCTGGGATTTTTGAGGGCTTCCGACAACATGACTGTGAACCGTGATCGCCTGCTTACGGATGCCAAGTTGCGGGCGCGTGCTCTCGCGGACGCGGGTTACACCGCGCCGGTTGCACGAACAGACGTTCCGGCGCCGGGCGAGTCTGTGCTGGCTACGCTGAAGCTCGCGGTGTGGACGATGCGCGAAGGTCAGTACATCTCCGATCATGATGCCAAGGTGGCGAACTGGGTCGCGTATGCGCTGGCGGGCGGCAAGGTGATGCCGGGTACGCTGGTGAGCGAACAATATCTGCTTGATCTGGAGCGCGAGGCTTTTCTCTCACTTTGCGGAGAGAAGAAGACGCAGGAGCGCATTGCCTTTACGTTGAAGACCGGAAAGCCGCTTAGGAATTAGGAGTATTGCCATGAAAGACGTCATCATTGCATCTGCTGTTCGGACCGCCGTCGGTAAGGCTCCGCGAGGAACGCTGCGCACGACGCGGCCTGACGATCTTGCGGCGTTTGCGATTAGCGGCGCGTTGCATCGAGTGCCGCAACTCGATAGGTCCGAGGTGGAGGATGTGATTCTAGGCTGCGCGATGCCGGAAGCCGAACAGGGCATGAATGTTGCCCGGGTCGCGAGCTTTCGCGCGGGACTGCCGATTACAGCTTCAGGGATGACGATCAATCGCTACTGCGCTTCTGGGTTGCAGTCGATTGCAATTGCTGTGGATCGTATACGCGGCGGATCGGCGGACGTGATCGTTGCCGGCGGTACCGAGAGCATGTCGTATGTGCCGTTTGGAGGCAATAAGATCTCGGTGAATCCGTGGCTGGTGGAGAATTATCCCGGTTCATATATGTCGATGGGGCTGACAGCGGAACGAGTCGCTGCGCACTACGGCATAACGCGTGATGCGATGGATCAGTTCTCGTATGAGAGCCACCAGAAGGCGCTGGCTGCGATTGCTGCTGGCAGGTTCGAAGACGAGATTGTTCCCATTCCGGTGATGACAACGACCGCGAATGGAAAAGGCAAGGCGAAGGCGGTTGAGTCGACGTTCAAACAGGATGAAGGGCCTCGTGCCGATACGTCGCTTGAGGCGCTCGCCAAGCTAAAGCCGGTGTTTCATGCGAAGGGGACTGTGACGGCAGGGAATTCGTCACAGACCTCAGATGGGGCTGCCGCTGCGGTAGTCATGTCGGCTGAGCGTGCGGCGCAGTTGGGCATCATGCCAATGGCCAAGTTCATCGCGTTCGCATATGCAGGCTGCGACCCGGAGGAGATGGGAATCGGGCCGATCCATGCTATCCCTAAGGCACTGAGGATGGCGGGGTTGAGTCTGGATCAGATTGACGTAATCGAGTTGAATGAGGCCTTTGCCGCGCAGTCGCTGGCTGTTATCAAAGTGCTTGGAATTGATACTGCGAAGCTGAACGTCAACGGCGGCGCGATTGCGCTTGGGCATCCGCTGGGATGTACCGGCGCCAAGCTGACTGCTACGCTGCTGCGCGAGATGCCTCGGCGTAAGGCGAAGTACGGGATGGT
>DATDHL010000066.1:0-5443 GCA_036521575.1 Edaphobacter sp.
CCTGCAATCCCTCCGGCTCCTGCGGCTCCCTTGCTGCCGCCAACGAGGCCAGTGAGCTTGAGGACGACCTGATAGTTGAGCGCTCCCGCAGCGCTGACCGTCCCTGCACCGGTAGCAGTTCCAAGCGCAGGCACGTCGAGAGCGAGGTTATCGGTACGGACGTCGCCATTGGCCACACGGATGTTCGTGCTGAGCGAGCGGATAGCAGTAACGGAGCCCGTCTTCGCACCAGTCAGAGCAGTGACTGCGGACAGCTTGGAGCCAAGATCGAAGCCAGCAAGGTTTGTATTCTCAAGTCGAAGTGGTCCGTTGATGATGGGGCTGGCGCTGGAGCCTGTGACGTTGAGCGAGGTCGTCAGCGTTCCTCCCTGAAGCCGTGAACCAGACGGCAGATGAACTCCAACGGAGGGCAGGAAGGCTTCAATCTCGTCGATAGGGAGTGACTGACCGTTGACCTGCAGGTTGAGCGCGGTAGTGGGTCCGCTGGTCTGATACGTACCCGTGACATTGATCACGGCGTGTCCAATGGTAATAACGGCACGATGAATCTGGCCGGTGAGAGACTGCATGTTCTGGGCGACAGTTAGTTGTAGGTCGACGGGCTTGGGCGAGGGTGAGCCGTTCTTCGCCAGCCGCAAACCCTGTATGTTGGCCGAGATGTTGGCGTTCAGAGTCTGACCGTCGGAGAGGGCGCGTAGGTCGACGTTGGCGACGCCGCTGATGCCTGCGTCAGGGGCGACGATTCCGCTGGATGCGAGATCGACGTGAGTCAAAGTAGCATGAGCGTTGAGCGGCGTTGCCGCCGCGTTGCCTTGGGTAAGAGGACCCGCGCTACCGTCAGCCGTGAGCGAGCCGCCGCCCGGGATCTGGGCACTGAGCTTGAACGGAGAGCCAGTAGCTGGTGAGAAGTTCGTGACCTCGGCATTGAGCTGCTGGTAGACAGCGGGCGTAGCCTGACCGGGCGCGGTGACGGTGATCGCCCCGTTCTTGATCTGCAGATGATCTGCGGTGAGCGTACTGAGCATGTCGTTGCTATTGGGCGGCGACGGCGGCTTAGCGGCGGTTGGGGTATTGGTACGCACGAGCGTGAGCTTAGGTGTGTCGATGAGAAGGTTGGCTACGTGAAGCTGCTTGCCGTTCCATATGGCCTGGACGTCGATACCATTGATGAGCCCTGTGATGCCGGCGGTGTTGTCAACGAAGCCCGCGGCGAGGGGATCGAGATGCTTGAGCTCGATATGAGCGCTGAAGGGAGTAAGCGATGCGTCGTGCTGGTTCACTGGACCTGCAGTGCCGTTGACTGCTACGGTTCCGTCACCAGGAAGATGTGCGGAGGTAGTGAAAGGAAAGGATTTGTCGAAGGCGAAGTCCTTGGCGTCGAGGCTCAGCTGGTCGTAAGTACGCCGTGGAGTGACAGGTGCACCAGGTGCAGCTTCCATGCCGACGGTCATCTGGCCATTGGTGATGGTGATGTGGCCAACTGTGAGGCTTGAGATTGTGGGGGTGGAGTGGTCGCCGTTAGCGGGCTTTTTGGCCGCGCTGCCGATGGTGGAGTAGTTCCATGTGCCATTCGCAGCCCGCAGCAAAGTGATGTGTGGTGTGTCGATTGTGAAGCCAGTGATGTGGATCTCGTGGCGGATAAGGAGCGGAAGTAGTTCGACTTTGATTTTTACAAGAGAAGTCTGAAGGAAGGGCTGGGTGCTGAAGGCGGGATCGTCCGCCACGGTGGAGTTCTGCGCGACGAGACTGCCGGACCAGACGGACAGGTCGAGCTTGCCAAAAGAGACCTTGCGGCCAAGCGAAGCGGAGAGGGTAGATTCGATCCCGGTGCGGAAGGTGTCGGCGCTGAGGAAGAGCGGGATCGCAAGTACCACGGCAACGATGAGAGCGAAGATGCTACCGAGAACGATCAGGAGTCTGCGGGGTCGGAGTGCCATGCGGAAGACCTTTCATTCGTGCCAATTGAAGGTATCTCATCTGATGTGGCCGAGCTGGTCGGAGTTTACTCCCCAGGGTGGAGCCTCGTTTCCACCACTTTGTGGTTGACGGCCCGTGTTTAGGACAGTTGAATCGCTGCGAGGGAATAAATGCAAGTTCAAGAGATTCAGGCGGCGAAGGCGTCGGCACGAAAGTCATTGGGGATCGCCGTGGTTTGTGCTCTGGTATCGGCTTTGTGCGTGGCAATTCCGATGTATGTAATCCGTCCGTTTCGTACGCAGGGCGCGCGGGAACTTGCGCTCGCTCTTGAAGTTCGGCATACGGGTCCCTGGATCTCGGGTTTGTGCGCGGCAATAGCGTTAGTGGTGTTGATCTGGTCGTGGAGGAAGCTTTCGCGAATAGGACCCCGGATTACGATGATCGCGCTGTGTGTTGTGGCCATCGTGGGTGCTTGTCTGACGCATGTGAACATCTTCGAGAAGATGTTTCATCCATACGACGCCCCAGCCTTTGGAAGTGCGGATGATGTTCACGTAGATTCGGATGACAAGGTGCTGGCGGTCACAATCGCCGGGCAGGCGCGAGCTTATCCGATACGGACGATGGGCTATCACCACATCGTGAACGATACAGTTGGCGGAGTGCCAATTGCGGTGACCTACTGCACGCTGTGTCACACGGGACTGGTGTGGAACAGAATGCTCGATGGGCAGCTCTTGCGCTTCCGTTTGGCAGGCATCAACAACGGGAATGCGCTCATGCGGGATGAGCAGACCAGTAGCATCTGGCAGCAAAGTACGGGCGAAGCGATCTTTGGACCGCTGAAGGGAAGACATCTGGATTTGGTTCACAGTGACGAGCTGACCTTTGCACTGTGGCGCAAAGAACGGCCGCAGGGGCAAGTGCTCAAGCCGAACAATCAGTATGCGAGCGAATACGATCCCAAGGATTGGGAGAAGCACGTGGAAACCACCCGAACGGTAGTCGATACAACGAACTCGGGAATCGGTCCGCACCAGTTGATCCTGGGAATAGCGGTAGCTGGAAAAAACAAGGCTTATCCCATCGAGCCGATCCTCGCAGCGCGCCTAATTCAGGATCGGATGGCCGGGTCGTCGGTTCTAGTGGTTGTGGGGCCAGATAAAGCCTCGATCCGTGTCTTTGAAGCAAGGCTTGACGGGGAGACTACGGATCTTACCTTCACGAAAGGTGAAGGCGAGAAGGTAATGCAGGACGCCGAGACGGGGAGCACGTGGAACTTTCAGGGATGTGCCGTAGAGGGAAAGCTAGTGGGGCGATGCCTGAAAGAGATCGATTCGCACAAGGATTACTGGTTCGATTGGATGCACCATCATCCAGAGACGGCGGTGTTTCGCGGTTGATTAGCTGACGAGGTGGCCCATCTTCTCGCGCTTGGTCTGAAGGTAGCGCTCGTTGGTCGGCTCGGTGGGAACCTCAGCGGAGATCCTCTCGACAACCTTGACACCCGCCAGTTCGAGGGCTTCAACTTTGGCCGGATTATTTGTGATGAGGCGGACGGAGTGTACGCCCATCTTCTTAAGAATCTCGGCGGGAAGCTCAAACTCGCGGCAGTCGGCTTTATATCCGAGTTCGAGGTTAGCTTCGATGGTGTCGAGTCCCTGGTCCTGAAGTTCATAGGCGCGAAGCTTGGCCATCAGCCCGATACCGCGGCCTTCCTGCTCCTCGTAGAGCAGGATGCCTGAGCCGGCGTCAGCAATAGCGGCGAGGGCAAGCTCGAGTTGCTGGCGGCAGTCACAGCGCAGGGAATGGAACACGTCACCCGTCAGGCATTGAGAGTGGATGCGGACGATCGGGGGCGCGGCGTGGATGTCCCCCATGACCAGGGCGACGGCAGATTCGATCCGCTTCGCGGATGCAGGGGTGGCCTCGTTACACGGTTCGGGGTGAGTGATGATGCCCTCAAAGCCGAGAATGCGGAAATGACCCCATCGAGTGGGAAAGTCGGCGTCGGCCACTTTATTTACAGCGGAGAAGGGCATAACTCGATTATACGTTTCGGTGCTCACAGATATTGGATTGTGATGGAGGTGGATTCGATGCAATCGCGGCGCAAAGACGAGAGTTGTGGCTGGCTAAGGCGCATACAGGGGTAAAGTAAGGGTGTGACGCAGATTGATTCCAAGCTGATTCTGATTACGCTACTGGTGGAGCTGGGCGTTGCGGCGGCTGTGTCGAGTTCACTGGCGCGTTCGAAGTCATTCAAAAAACTGCTGCTAATGCCGAAGCGGTCGCCGCGCCAGACGGCTTGGCTGGTGGCGATGATCTGCCTGCCGCTAACGCTGGGGGTTTGGGTCCGCGTGACGGTGCCGAATTTCTTGGCTGCTGACCTCTCCTTTGAGACCACGATCTTGCTGGGAATACTGGTCGGTCCTATTGCTGCTATGGCGGGAGGCGCTGCGCTGGCGATTCCTGCAATGGTGCATCACGAGTTCTGGTCGCTGCCGGTGAACCTGATTGTGGCGACAGTAGCGGGGACGTTTGGACGGTTCGCCGATGCGGAGGATGTTTGGTCGTTCTCGCCGATGATCGACCTGAGCATCTACCGATGGGTAACGAGGAACCTGCGGCGGCCGCATCTGGATCGGCAGATTCTGCTGCTGGTGCTGATTGCGGCAATGCAGTTCTGCACGAGCATGCTGTCGCGGTTCCGTCCGCGGCTGTACTTCGATCTGCACTCGGACGAGTGGTGGGTACAGCTTTTGATCTGCGCTTGTGCTCCGGTAGTGGTTGGGATTCCTCTCAAGATATGGAACTCGATCCGCATTGAGAAGAAGCTGGAGGAACAGGGAAGGCTGCTGCTGGAGGCAAGGCTGGACGCGTTGCAGCGCCAGATCAATCCACACTTTCTGTTCAACACGCTGAATTCGATCACTTCGCTCGTCCGATCGCAGCCGGAGCTGGCACGGGAGATGATCGTAAAGCTCGCGAACATATTGCGTGTGCTCCTGAAGGATCGCGAGGCGTTTGTGCCGTTCCGCGACGAACTCGCGTTTACCGATGACTATCTCGACATCGAGGTCGTGCGATTTGGCGAGAAGCTGAGAGTCGTGAAGGAGATTGCGGACAATACGCTCGACATTGTGGTGCCGGGTATGTTGCTGCAGCCTCTGATCGAGAACAGCATCAAGCATGGGCTGGAGCCGCGAATCAGCGGAGGGACGGTGACGCTGCGCAGCAGGACCACCAATGACGGGATGCTGATGGTGGAGGTGGAAGACGACGGGGTGGGAATGGCTCCGGATCGAAATATGGCTTCGCCGGGAAGCGGGTTGGTGCAATCGGGAACGGGCATAGGTATGCGGAATGTACGCGACCGCATGAAGGTGCTCTACGGAGAGATGGCTTCATTGGAGACCAACAGCAGACCGGGGCGGGGCACTAAGGTGACCTTGCGAATGCCGATTCTGGACGCCGAGGCAGAGAGTTGGGGCCAGAGCGAGCGCCAGCTCCTGGAGGCCGCAAC
>DATDHL010000067.1:0-15925 GCA_036521575.1 Edaphobacter sp.
CCCCCGGAAGTGGACCACTTCCATCTCGCGGTTGATCACCACTCCGACGGGGGCGTGTTCCCTCAGCACCACGCGGTCCGCCTCGGCCTGCAGATCGGGTTCATTCTTGTCTGCGGAGAGGGATTTTAGTGCGTTGGCGGAGACCCTGAACGTGCTCTGCGGGGGGTAATAGCTCTGCGCAAAGTCATAATGCAGGCGCGATGTAATGGCTTTTTTGGCGTAAATCTTGTGCTTCTTGTCCAATGTTGAGAAAAGTTCAGGAAAGGCGGAGACGCTTTCTGAACCGCCCAGTACCAGAAACCCGGAGGACTTCAACGCATAGTGCAGGATGGGAATGATCTTCTTTTGCAGCACGGGCTGTATGTAGATGAGCAGGTTGCGGCAGGCGACGACATTCATCTGCGAAAAAGGCGGATCGTTCGCCAGGTTCTGCCGGGCAAAGACGCACATGTCGCGCACCGCCTTGTTGACGCGGTAGCCCTCTTCCACTTTGACGAAGAAGCGAGCCATGCGCTCCGGCGAGATCTCCTCAGCAATGCTTTCCCGATAGATCCCGGCACGCGCCTTTTGAATGCCCTTCTCATTGAGGTCGGTTCCGAAGATCTGCACCTGGAAACTGGAGGCTCGGTCGCCCAGGAACTCCAAAAGGGTCATGGCCAGCGAGTAGGTCTCCTCGCCCGTCGAGCAGCCCGGCGCCCACATTCTGATGGTGCCTTTGTTGCCCTTATCCTTCACAATGGCGGGATATACCTGGGTTTTCAGGGCCTCGAACGCCTCGAAGTCGCGGAAGAAGCTGGTCACAGGAATGAGAACATCGTCAAATAATTTCTCTCCTTCTCCGGGATGCTCCTTCAAGTGGCTTGCATAATCACGCAACGAATCTAATTTCAGAAGCAGCATACGGCGCAATGCGCGGCGATGAATGGTGTTCGGTTTGTACTGGCTGAAATCGACGCCACTGGACTTGCGAAGTTGACTAAGGACCGCGCTGAAATCTCTTGCATGGGAGGAGGGAGAATCCGAGCTGGCCAGTCCTATGTCTTGTGGCTCCGCACCGGACTCCTCGGCACCCGGCTTGTCCGCGCTCGAATCCTCTTCCTCTGGTTTTCCCAGGTGGACATAGGGATGATGCTGGATGCGCAGGAGCTCCTTCGCCATGTCCTTTGGCGCAAGAATGAAGTCCGCGCACCCTGAATCGATGACGCTGCGCGGCATTCCGTCGTATTTGGCCGTATCGGGGTGCTGGGCGAAGGTAATACCCCCTTCCGCCTTAATGTCCTCCATGCCGGCCGTGCCATCCGCTCCCGTGCCGGAAAGGACGATGGCAATCGCGCCGCTTTTGCGCTCCATTGCAAGAGAGTGCATGAAGAAATTCACCGCTAGATGTTGGCCCGGCGCTTTGCGGCGCGGTGACAATTGAAAGACGCCGCCGGCCAGGGCCATCAGCGCGTTGGGAGGAATCACATAAACGCGGTTGGGCTGGACGGTGACGCCCGACTTAACCTCTTCGACGGGCATCCTCGTGGTCTTGGCGATAATTTCCGTCAACATGCTTTCGTGGCTCGGGTCCAAATGCTGAATCAGCACGAACGCCATTCCAGTGTCAGACGGCAGCGCATGGAAGAATTCTCTATATGCTTCGAGGCCGCCCGCAGAGGCCCCAATGGCGACTATGGGATAAGAACCCTTCAGCACGGGGGCATCCCCCCTTTCGGGATGCTTCTTGGGGGAGGATGCGGATTTGGATCGACGGGATTTCACTTCGTTTTGCTCATGCTCCATTCGATGCGACTTGCAACACGCGAAGTTGTGAATCTCAATGCTGGCAGAAACCGGTGGCACCCAGAGTACCGTACAGAACGGCTAAAAACCACAAATAACGGCGTTTCTCTCCCAGTTCGAACGAATCTATTAGCCTTTGGCCATCACTACCATCTGCCCTCCAGAGAGCGCCCGGAACGTCGATTATGGTAAATCGCCAAATCACTGATTGATCCGTGATTGGCAACCAGAAGTAGGTTCTTGCCCATGAAATCCTTTGGCTGAGACTAGTAGCGCAGTCCGAAAATACATCCAGCAGGTGGCGTTCGTACCGTCGCGTTGCAAGGACGGCATACAGGCGCAGTCCATCAAGGTGGAACTCCTCGATCCAATAGAGGGCATCCTGAAGATGAACTCTCGTACGAATTGACTGCCTGCATCGCCGGAGATTGGCTGGAGCGCGCCCCAAGTATTTTGAGACAGTCCGTGAAGATCTGAGGTATCGGAGGAAAAACAGAAAGAAAGTCGACGTGATGCCAGCCAACATATCTGTGATTTCCCCCATCAGAACGGGTGTACTTCGGAGAGCAGCTGTTTCGACTTGGCGCTTAACTCCGAATCCGGGAGCCAACAATGCGACTCTACAAAACTGCTTTGATCGCTGCGGGGATGGCGATCGGCTATCTTTCCATCCCGACCATGCAGGCCGTGTCACAAACCAGCAACGGCGATTCTGATTTGAAAGCCGAGATCATGAACAAAGCTTTGAACAAGCCGAAGCTAAAGAATGTCCAGGTGTCAATCAGCGATGGAACCGCCACCCTTACCGGTACTGTAGAAGTCTTTGATCTCAAACAGGAAGCAGATAAACGGGTACATCACATTAAAGGAGTTCAGGGCGTGCGCAACGAGATTCAGGTTGCCGGGCCAACCGTTCCAGACGAAGAATTACAACAACAATTAGTCAAGGCGATCTCCTACGACAGAGTGGGATACGGGATCACTGCTTTCAATGCAATAGCGGTCAACTCACAGAATGGTGATGTTACGTTGACAGGCCACGCCTACGGTCCAGTCGATGCGGATTCGGCTGTGGCCGTCGCTGCGAACACGCCTGGGGTGAAAAACGTTACGAACGACATTGAGGTCGATCCGCTCTCTCCCATGGATGATCGCATTCGCTTGGAAGTATTCAGAAGCATCTACGGCTTTCCGACACTAAACAAATACGCGATTGATCCTGTAAAACCTATTCGCATTTCCGTGCAGAACGGCAACGTAACGTTATATGGCGTGGTCGATAGTAAAGCTGACAGTGACGCCGCCAATATCCGAGCAAATAGCGTACCTGGGGTCTTCAAAGTGACTAACGATTTGCAGGTGGCAGGCAGCGCACCAAAAGAGCAAAGCTCACGTTAGCCGAGAATTGTCATCAGAGCTCGAAGCTCTACGCGAACTACGACCTGCACCAAAGGGGTATGGCCGCAAGTTTTCCAGGATGTCGGAGTGAACGATTCTAACGAGCTCCGATGCCACAAGAGTATCCGCTCAAACAAGGATCTGATGTTTAGCTATGCGCGCATCTACGTCATCGGCGCCCTTCTTTCGATCCTGCTCACAGCGTCTGCACAAGAGATCTCGAAGGTTGACCGAGCGAATAAAAGCAGCATCCGCCTTGTGGTGATGGTCGCGCCGAAGGCTGGGTCGCAGGTCACCAACCTGGAAAAACAAGACTTCACATTAGTGGACACCAAATCGTCCAGGCCGATCACGTCCTTCAAGGAAAACAATGCCGGGCAGGAACTGGTCAAGGTCATCCTGCTTATCGATGCAGTTAATTCAGGATTCGATAGGGTGGCTTATGTCCGCGAACAAGTTAAGAGGTTTTTGCGGATGAATGGCGGCCATCTAGCTCATTCCACAACGACGATGCGTAACCCGCGAACGCCCTCAGCGATGTCATCGATCGAGATGACCTGATCTTCAGAAATAACAACTCCCTCCATAAGGCCACTCAGTTCCCGAACCCTAGCGTCCCCTGCATATGCACCGCGGGAAAAGGGCCAGCTGAAATTCAGTAGGCCCTCTTAACGTCTGCCGCGACAAAACTAACACAGGCTGGTCTTCTCGACAACCACGGCATCATCGTCTGGCGCACTGGCTACTATGCGCTCGCCATCTGAAACGTTTCCAAAGGTTCCGCGTCCGCCTTTCGTATCCTCGTTTCCTGCTTCACTGGCAGACGATATGTCCTGAGCGCCGATACTCTTGAGCGCGGCCTTCGCCGCATCGATTTGTTCCGAGGTGTCGCAATGAACTGAGAGCAATGTGCCGCCGTTCTTGACTGCGCCTTCATAACGCTTAGCCTCGTACTCTGGAATGCCCAGACCAACAAGTGCTCCGACCATACCCCCTACTGCCCCACCTACGCCAAGTCCGGCGAGGGCAGCCATGATTGGTCCGGCGGCAATGAGCGGACCGACTCCCGGAATTGCGAGTGCACCAATACCAGCCAGCAAGCCGAGCGTGCCTCCAACGACTCCGCCAGTGGCGACTCCAGTGGTTGCGCCCTCGGGAGCCTTGGTTGCCTTTTCGTGAGCGAACGCACGCGTGCTTTCGTCATCGGGAAGCAACACAGAGATGGATTCGTTTGCGAATCCGACAGAAAGGAGATGATCGACCGCGGCTTCTGCAGTGGCGGGCGTCTTGTAGATACCGAATACGGCTACGTGTTTGCTTGACATTGGAAACTCCTGGCTGAAATAAAAGATTTGAGTTGAAATACATGTAAGTTCAAACAACTACGGCTTAATAGTCAGTTGATTAGTAACGTTTTCGGGCGAAACCACCGCGCTAGCATCCGAAATAATTTGCTGTTTTTCCTCTTCGGATTTGACGGGGCCTTTCAAGGTGACCTGACCATTGCTTGTGATGATCTTCACATTGTGAGCATAGGTAGAGAGGTTCTTGTCCGCCATAATCGCTTTACGCACTTTGGCGGTTGTGGCACGGTCAGCTGACGCGTTGGATTGGCTCTCTGCAGTTGTTGCGTGATCTTGGTTTTGCTTGGTATTGTCAGGCGCGGTCTACGCACTCGCGAAGACCGGCACAAACAAGCAAAGAGCTGCGAACGCGGCCGAAGCCACTAATGTCTTTCGTATGGATTTCATAAGATGTGGGCCTTTCGGATTTTCAGCCTTCGGGGTCAACTAATCAAACAGGCCCGAAGTGCAGTACTGAATGTGACGGGATAAGTCACCTGCGAGTTGTCCAAAGCATGGAACCAAGGCTAGAGCTATTACAGATCTAATACTCGTTCTGCACGGCGTGGCCAAATCAGTACGGAGTTTGCCCTCCTGTGACTCCGAAAATCTCTCCGGTCACATAGGACGCTTCCTGTGAAGCTAAAAAAACATACAAAGGAGCTATCTCGGCTGGCTGCGCGGCCCTTTCGAACGCCGTGTCACTGCCAAAGGTTTTGTACTTTGATCTCGGCATTGTCGATGGAATTAGCGGGGTCCATACGGGACCCGGCGCCACACCGTTGACTCGGATGCCTTGTTTCGCAGACGCTTTGGCCATTCCCTTGGTGAGATTTACAAGCGCCGCCTTGGTTGCGGCGTAGGCAAGTAGAGGTGCGCTGGGATCAAACGCTTGTATAGAGCAGGTATTGATGATCGATCCGCCCTTCCCCATCTTTTCCAGGGCTGCCTGCGATAGAAAAAATGTCCCATAAACGTTCGTTCGGAAGGTCTGATCAAATTCGCGCTCGCTAATATCTGCCGGCTTTGCGTATGTTCTCTGGAATGCGGCATTATTGACCACAATATCTAGATGCCCGAACTTCCTCATTGCCTTTGAAACCAATCCTTTGCAATACCTCTTCTGCCGAACATCGCCAGGAAACAGCAGTGCTTCGCGACCTGCATTGATGACCCAGTTCCCTGTCTCACGAGCGTCTCTCTCTTCTACCCGTAAGTAGCTTAGGACGACGTCAGCCCCCTCTCTCGCAAACGCGATGGCGATTGCCCGACCTATACCGCTGTCTCCGCCGGTGATGATTGCGACTTTGCCGGCAAGTTTTGAGTTTCCAACGTAGCTATCTTGCCCATGGTCCGCCTTCGGTACCATCTTTGACTCTAGACCTGGCGGCGGCTGTTTCCTGGCGGTGTAAGGAGGCTTCCGACCGGCTTGTTTCGGATCCGCAGTCTGAGGAGTTCTGGGCATAGATATTGCCTCTAAAGCAGTGTGATGCGATTTCCTAAGGGCGCGTGCGATTGAAATTTGAGCCAGCGAAACAAAAGCCCGACGGGCCTCTTCGAGGAGGGACGCGCCTATGTTCCCTGAAATTTGTTCAAACGCAAGTTCCCGGCTAAACACAACCTGGAGACCTAATTGAAGGTAAGTCAATAAAAAGGGACACAATTTCCATCAAACAGTGATGGCCAGCTTTACTAATATTGGCGAATGCCATGCCGCTAGAGTTTTTCTAAAGATCGTGAACTATGTTTGTGTGCCCGACCACTTTTTCCCTCGATAACTACCCGTACGTAACTTCATGTCCACGATATTTTTCGCTTCGGACGTAAAGGCATCAAGGGCCTTCGTCTGATCCGTAACCATCTGACCTATATATTCCTTATAAATCCGCCCCAAAAAGACCACTTAAGTTGTCATATTCCTTCTGGTGGTCGTCATCGAGACCGGCAGGAGGCGTCAATTCCCAGGATTCTGCGACGGGTTCATGCTCTCCGACATCTTGGTATGCTCCGGCACCATCTTATGGGCGAAGTCCTTTACCGCCGGGTTGGTAGCTTTCTGCTCAGCCATTCGCTGAGCTTAATTTCATTTTGATCGGATTGGGCTGTCGTCGCGAGAAACTTCTTATCGTCGTCTGTCGCTGCCTTCGCCTTGGCAGTTATCAACATCCAAGCACCGCTGAGCATGACGCAACACATGATCTTTACTACTAGCTTTCATCATCTACGCTATAGAACGGTTATGCCGCACGATTCTATTTCCACCTATGCTGGGTATTGTGGTTCGCCGTTCCGTCGTAGTAATTGCACATCTCCAATATCCGCGTAGCATTCGGCCTTTCCGCTGTGATCACTCCGGCTTGACTGTGCTTTCCGAGCGTGGTGGCAGCAGGTTGCTTTGGTCACTTAGATAACAATGAAAATCGTTAGGGCCCGCCGGCTTCGATCAAGATTAGGCGACGAACCCCACGTAATTCAAAACACGCTCTGTGAAGTTGTGCCGCAACATGTATGCGTGCTCGTCGCATCCTATTGGAGACAGCAGGGTCGCCAGAACGTATTGGTAGTCTGTGGTTTTTGAGGAGATAAAATGCCAACGCGACCGACCTGGGCTGGATCCATTCAAATTTCACTCGTTTCCATCGCGGTCAAGATCTTCCCTGCCACTAAACCGGGCAAACAGGTTGAATTTCACCAAATCGATCGCAAGACGCATAAGCGTGTGCATCACCAGGACGTCGTCGAAGCAAGTGAAGTCAAAAAGGCTGACGTCGTCAAGGGATTTGAGTATGCAAAAGACAGATACATCGAGATCGATCCGGAAGAACTAAAAGCACTTCGCCTTCCGACGGCGACTACGATGCCGATCAGTCAATTCATCAAGGCAGAAGAGCTACCACCGGGGCTCTTTGATCGGCCTTACTTCGTCCTTCCGAAAGATGAGGTTCAAGCAAAGGCACTTAGCATAATGCGCAAAGCTCTCGCACAGACAAATACCCTCGGCATCGGCGAGATCGCTTTTAGCGGTCGCGAACACCGGTGGCGATCGGAACTCCTCTAGACCCAAAGCAGAAGGGGCTGATGCTATACGTGCTTCGGTACGAAGATGAACTGCGTGATCCGAAATCAATTTTTTCAGGTGTGAAGGAGGTCTCCGTAGACGCAGACGAGCTTTTGCTGGCTAGGCAGATCATCGACAGAAAAACGTCGAAATTGGATTTGTCCGCATACAAAAATGACTATGAGGCAGCCGTAAAAACACTCGTTGATGCAAAGCGGAAAGGAAAACCACTGCCTACACCGGAACCAGAACCAAAGAAAGCCAAAGTGGTCAGTATTCTGGATGCACTACGGAACAGTCTGGCACAAGAAAAGAAAACTAAACCGAAAGCTAAAAAGATAACGCGGCGGACGAAGGCCGCGTAAAGAAACGATCCGCCGCAGCGAGCGGCCGTCGATAGGTTGCGCTGCGGGCGTGGGATATTGGCTGAGCCCTAGGGATTGGTGGTCTTTATATTGCGCGGGATCAGCGACTTTACATCCTTGCAATCATTGACCTCGGAATGCAGGATCAGCGGCAGTTTATCCATGAATGACATCCGCGATGGTAAAGGGGACATCATCGGCCCAGCGTGGAAGGTTGGCAAAAATGCGATTCGCCCGCGAAACCTTAACCCCGGTTTGGCATCGCCCTTGAAGGTTGCAACCGTCTCGGGGCGACCGATGGAGCGTTACGTGCGATCGCCGTGGTCGAGGAAGGGCGACGAGCGTTACCGATAGGACAGTGCATCCAAGCGACGGACTTAGGAAACTATTTTGGAACAGGGTCGGCTCATGGCGAGGTTGATACAAAGGAATCTCTTGGTGGGAGCTGCTCAAATTGCCAATCGCCGCGGGATAGGCATCAGATTAATGAAGGCGTTAGTTCATGGCCTGAAGTCGACGGATCCTTCTTGTCTCAGATGCTACTCGGTGGCTGATAGAGGTGGTTGACGAAAACCCCGCTGGTTGCATCAAACACCACAGGCACGTTAAACGGGAAATGGTGGTGCTGCTTTGGATACGCTTTGCTTCTGTCATCTGCGTTGGAACTTCGTCTATCAGCGTCCTCAACACCTGATGACGCGTTTTGCGCGGCGTGGCAGAGTGCACCTATGGGAAGAGCCGCTGTTCGACGGGCGTGAGAGCGCGCGTCTGGCGGTCTATTCCAACACTGCAGGGGTGACAGTGATTACACCCGTTCTACCGAACGGATTAGATGCTAGAGAGATTGCCTACACGCAACGCGACCTTTTAATTCAGTATCTTGAACAGGTCGGAATTCGGGAGTTATGTGCCTGGTACTACACGCCGATGGCGTTGCAGTTTTCCGACCATTTAAACGCAGTAGTAACTGTCTATGACTGCATGGATGAGCTTTCGGCGTTTCAAGGGGCCCCATCGGAGTTAACCGATTATGAGCGTCGTCTATTCGCCAGAGCGGACGTTGTTTTCGTTGGAGGCACGAGTCTTTACGCCTCCAAACGGATGCAACACGGAAATCTTCGCCTATTTCCTAGCAGTATCGATTATTCCCACTTTGCGGCAGCGCGGCAGAAGCTGGAGGATCCAGCAGACCAGAAAAACATCTCTTATCCGCGAATCGGCTTTTTCGGTGTCCTCGATGAGAGGCTGGATCGAAATCTCCTTCAAGAAGTTGCTTCCCTGCACCCCGAGTGGTCCTTTGTCCTGGTCGGGCCCGTAGTTAAGATTCACGAGGACGATCTACCGCAAGCCGCCAATCTTCATTATCTGGGGCAGAAAGACTATCGTGAACTTCCCGCGTATCTCGCCAATTGGGACGTGGCGATGCTGCCCTTTGCACTCAATGCGTCAACTAAGTTCATCAGCCCTACGAAGACCCCCGAATATTTGGCGGCGGGCAGGCCCGTCGTGTCGACGCCCATTCAAGATGTGGTCAGCCCATACGCAGAGATGGGGCTGGTGAGGATTGGCGCAAACGCTCGGGAGTTTGCCGATGCCATCGCGCTTTGCCTCGGTGATGGAACCCAGGAATGGCTCGCGAAGGTCGATCGCTTTTTGCGAGGAAACTCCTGGGATAAGACGTTTGAAGGAATGTGGACGGAGATCCAGCGGTGCAGACCGCAGCGGGCCCGGCAAGTTCCGCAGGGCGGAGTTGAACTTAGTGCAGAGGAGCATGCCGATGTTTGATTATCTAATAGTAGGTGCGGGTTTTGCAGGGAGTGTTCTGGCGGAGCGTCTTGCCGCGGAACAGGATGCCAATGTCCTGGTGATCGACAAGCGGAATCACATTGCCGGCAACGCGTATGACTTCTACGACGACGCGGGCATTCTTGTCCACAAGTATGGGCCTCACATCTTCCACACCAACTCGGAGAAGGTCTTCCAATATCTCTCCCGCTTCACCGCCTGGAGGCCGTACGAACACCGGGTTCTCACCAGCGTCGATGGTCAGTTGGTGCCCATGCCGATCAATGCAGACACATTGAACCAGTTGTATGGTTTGCATCTCGCCTGTCATGAGGTGGATCAGTATCTCTCGAAGGTAGCCGAGCCCTGCGACAAGATTCGGACGTCGGAGGATGTCGTCGTGAACCGCGTAGGCCGCGACCTCTACGAGAAGTTCTTCCGCAACTACACGCGGAAGCAATGGGATCTCGATCCTTCTGAGCTGGATGCAAGTGTGACGGCGCGTGTTCCGGTGCGCACCACGCGGGACAATCGTTACTTCACGGACCGCTTCCAGGCCATGCCCGTCCACGGCTACACGCGCACTTTCGAGAAGATTCTCGATCACCCGAATATCAAGGTCATGCTCAATACAGAGTATGCAGATATCAAAGATGAATTGCGATTCCGGCACCTTATCTTCACGGGTCCGGTGGATGAGTACTTCGACTACTGCTATGGGAAGCTGCCGTATCGCTCGCTTCACTTCGAGCACCAGACACACGATCGGACGCGGTATCAGGAAGCGGCCGTGGTCAATTATCCCAACGAGCATCCTTATACCAGAGTGACGGAATTCAAGTGCCTCACCGGGCAAGAGCATCCCAAGACCAGTATCGTGTTCGAACACCCGCGCGCAGAGGGTGATCCGTATTACCCAATTCCGCAGCCTCAGAATACCCTGTTGTACGCGAAGTATCGGGCGATGGCGGAAGCTCTGCCGAATGTCCACTTCGCTGGTCGGCTTGGAACATACAAGTACTACAACATGGATCAGGTAATCGCCCAGGCGCTGACGTTGGCCGACAAGTTAGGCGGGAAGCGCAGCGATGCATACTCTTCCGACGGTCACGCAGGTCAGGCCAAGAGAGTTGTGGGAATCGAAGAAAAGGCTACCCAGGTGCAGGGATCCAGTGAGGCCGCATAAACGATGATGGTGCCCTGCCAATCTGAGACTCTATACTCGCGTTCCCCTCCGGAAATAGAGATGTGGGGGGGCGTGGAATACACGTGTAACCGCGTACGGGATACCTATCTCAACCAGATGGTCTTCTCCGGCCACGTGGACAGGCCAACCGATTACGAGCTTTTTCTTCAGCTTGGCATCCGCACGTTGCGCTTTGGGCTTTTGTGGGAGCGCCATGCACTTGATCCTTCGTGGCGATGGGAGGACGAACGGCTGAACTCTCTGCAGATCTTAGGCATTCGTCCAATCGCAAGCCTTGTTCATCATGGCAGCGGACCGCGCCATACAGGCCTGCTCGATCCACAATTTCCAGAAAAGCTTGCCGCATACGCCGGGGAGGTCGCGGAACGCTATCCTTGGATCGAAGCGTATACACCCCTAAACGAGCCAAACACGACAGCGCGCTTCAGTGGTCTCTATGGTATCTGGTATCCGCACCACCTCTCGCGTGCGAGCTATCTTCGAGCACTGCTTAATCAACTCAAGGGCACCGCGCTCAGCATGGAGGCCATCCGCCGCGTCCAGCCGAATGCCCAGCTGATTCAAACCGACGACATAGGCAGGACTACGAGTGTAGAGAGCTTGCGTCCGCTTGGCGAACTATTGAACTTACGCCGATGGCTTCCGTATGACTTACTCTGCGGACGGGTGGATTTGCACCATCCAATGTTTGCGTACATGCGGGCGGAGGGAATCGCAGAGGACGAGATCACCTGGTTTGCTGAACATCCATCCCGGCCTGACGTGATTGGTGCGAACTACTACTTAACCAGCGACCGCTTTCTCGATAATCGTTTCGAACTCTATCCTGAAGATCGGCGATCAGCAGAGGGCCCATTCGTCGATGTGGAAGCCGTTCGAGTCTGTCCGAACGGTATTGCCGGCATCGAGAAGCTGTTGTGTGAAGCTTGGGATCGCTACGGAATCCCCGTCGCGATCACGGAGGTTCATCTGGGGTGCTCCGTTGAAGAACAGATTCGCTGGTTGGCTGAGAGCTGGCATGGTATCCATCGTGCTCGAAACAGCGGGGCAAAATGCGTAGCGCTGACTGCGTGGGCCTTGCTCGGTTCGTATTATTGGAATGAATTGGTAACGCGCGAAAACGGGCACTATGAACCTGGGGCCTTCGACGTGCGTAGCGGTTTGCCCGTTCCTACAGATTTAGCGCAGGTCGTCTCGCAAATAGCACGTGGCCTGCCACCATGCCACCCCGCATTATCGCGTCAAGGTTGGTGGCGCTACGCCAATCGAATTCTCTTCCACGGCCCCGACACGGCGGCCGCGTAACGCTCAATGGCGTTGGTGCATGAGGTGTTCACGCCAGGCCGTCTCGGTAAAGGTATCCCGGTCTCGCCGACCTCCCGTCGTTGCTTTCGCAATCTCCTCGAATGGTGCCTTGGGAGTTCTATCGGCATAAACGAGGCCGTTGGCCTCTTGGTATGTGTCCGTGAGCTGGGTGTAGCAAAAACCTGCTAGCGCAGGCAGGTTTCGTACGGTCTCGAGCAGGGCACTATACCGCCGCACCAATTCTTCCGAGGTTTCCGTTCGAGAATAACCCCATATGCCTTGTTCCTCCCCTAAAGCAATACCTCCGAACTCCGTGAGAACGATGGGGTGCTTCCAGGCCTTCTCCTCGCCCACGAACAGCATGCGTCCGCCTGGACGCTCACGCTTGAAAAGCTCGGACTCGATGTCATTGATCCCGTATCGCTTGCCGATCCGCTCGGGTTGATCGTCATAATCATGAATCCCGATGATGTCCGTGGCGATACTCTCCCAGCCGTCATTGCCGATGACCGGACGGCTCGAATCAAGCGATTTCGTGAGATGGTAGAGCGCCTTAACGTAGTGCTGTTGAGCCGGGCTGTCCGGTAAGTCGGGTACACCCCACGATTCATTGAAGGGTACCCAGGCAATGATGCAAGGGTGGCTAGAGTCGCGCCGAATGACTTCAGTCCATTCCGCAGTGAGCCGTGCCACAGACTTCGTCGTGTAACGGTAAGCGCTCGGCATCTCTTCCCATACCAGCAAGCCCATGCGATCGGCCCAGTACAAATAACGCCGACATTCAATTTTCTGGTGTTTGCGTACTCCATTGAAACCAAGAACCTTGGCTAACAGCACATCGTGAACGAGAGCCTGATCGCTCGGAGCGGTCAAGCCGGAGTCCGGCCAGTAACCCTGGTCCAGCACAAGACGTAGGATCAGCGGGCGGCCATTCAGGATGAACTTGTCTCCTTGAGTCTTTACCGCCCGTAGGGCCGTATAGCTCTGAACTTCGTCGATCACGCGGCCCTCTTCGTCCCAAAGTTTAAGGAAAGCATCGATAAGGGTAGGGGAGTCGGGACTCCACAACAAGTCATTGCGGTAGTCATCGATCCCCGGATCGGATAGTGCGATGCGCCGGTGCACCTCGCCGCCCACGACCTCATACGTGTCCGTGGCGAGCACAATATGCTCCCTCATCAGCTTCACCGCTAGCGTCAGCCTGCGGCCAAAGGGAACCACGATTGTGGCGTCCAGACCAATCTCCCATCGCGCGAGACTGGAGGTCCATTGAAGACCTTCGAGGTGAAGGGGCGGCACACGTTCCAGCCACACAGTCTGCCAGATGCCGGTTGTGCGCGGATACCAGATGGAGTGACGCTCGAGGCGCCAAGCCTGTTTGCCCCGCGGTTTGGTAAGGTCCGCGGGATCATCCTCCGCCCGCACGATGATCTCCTGCAACTCGCCGCCGCCGCGCAAGGCCGCAGTCACGTCTGCAGAGAATGGAGTATATCCACCCTGATGCTGGCAGGCCTTCGCGCCGTTCACCCAGACTGTCGCTTGATAGTCCACGGCTTCGAAGTGGAGCACCAAGTGTTCGCCCGATTCGAGCGCAGGAGCGACGAACGTCTGCCGGTACCAAACTACGGAGTAGAAGCCAGAATTCGCTACACCACTGGCCTTCGTTTCTGGACTGAACGGCACGTTGATTGTGCTGTCCCAAGTTACGGCCTCGGGATTCTCGTTTAACCCCGCGCCATCGATGTGGAAATCCCATGCGCCGTTCAGGGAAGACCAGCTTTCTCTCCGAAATTGAGGACATGGGTGCTCGTCTGCGGTCAAGACCATAGGGGTGTTCAGACTTTCCTCGCTCACATCTCTACTCCTTAGCCGGAGTCTCATCGGGTAGCTTTGACTAGACTTCTTGCTATTGGATGCAAGTTTGCCTGTCTCCCAGAACTGTCTGCAGATCCAATCGCCGACGCACCCGTTCGCGCAGGCTCTTTGCATCAAAAGGAGCCCGAACCTTCATGTCGTTATCAAAGTAGACATAAACATCGCGCGCGGGAATCTTCTTGCACCCGTCCCCGCAAGCGAACCGCCCATTCGATACATCGCCTCCTCTCCTCCAAGCGGCGACACGGTCGGCCCAGAGATCAAGTGCGGCATCGTTATAGCCGCTTGCGTAGAGCTGTTCTGACCCATGCAGCCTGCAATAGACGAAATCCGTAGTCACGTCCATCAATAACGGCCACTCCACCGTGTCAGCCACGACCGAGCCAATGCCATGTTTTCGTAAAAGTTGTACAAACTCTGGAACCGCAAAGCTCTCGTGCCGAATTTCGACGCAATGCCGAATCTCTTGCTTTGTGGTTCCTCGTTCGACTGTCGTATGGGCCCGGCCATGCAACTTCGGCCCGTGTGCGCCAGCGATCTGCGCTGCTTCCTTCATCGTCCGCGGTAGCATTTTGAAGAAGGTCTCTAGCTTTACTGGGTCGAATATAAACCGTGGCGGAAACTGCCATAGTACTGGCCCAAGCTTCTTGCCTAGACGCAGAACCCCTTGGGCGAAAAAGTTCGCAAGAGCATCTTCAACCTCTCGGAGCTTCTTCATATGAGTGATGAAGCGCGACCCCTTTACTGCGAAGACAAAATCATCCGGCGTCTCTGTGGCCCATTGTGCGAAGTATTCGGGGCGCTGGAGGGAGTAATGCGTCCCGTTGATCTCAATCGAGTTGAAGTTCTTTGCTGCGAAGGCAAGCTCGCTGCGTTGGGGTAGCTTCGGCGGATAAAACACGCCCCGCCAACCAGGATAGCGCCATCCTGAAATACCAATGCGCACGTTACCGGCCACTAGTACGGTATCCTTCCACCCGCGGCGCCGAAGACTTCCCCAGTAACATAGCTTGCGTCGTCACTGGGCAAAAGACGAACAGCTTGGACAATTCAATCGGCGGTGCTGGCCGCTTGAAAACCGTTTTTTTCGCCAAACTTTCCAACCCTTTGATCCTTTCTTCGGACGCTACTGGTCATTCATGGCTCGCGAAACTACTCATTTCGGGCAAAGGTGTTATCGCTGCCCAAAATGTTAGCTTTCGAGGCCGGAAGCCTCTGTCTCCTGTCGTCGAGGGCTTTGAGTACGCTCTAACCTACGAAATAACTGATGGTCGCTCCACAGGCGATGCATTCCGTCTCTTGCAAATAGCTGTTGCACGACCCAAAGAAATCCGAGACTGGCTTCTTCCTGCTGGAACGCGACTACTGGCTTGCTTCATCCTCCGTGAGGAGCCAGATAGCCGCCGCTCTATTCCGTACTATCGGTTTGTATTAGGGACAGCTTTTGGGCCTCATTGAGATCGACGGAGAAATGTACCGTCTTGCCTAACTCATGATCACTGAAAAGACAGCAGTTTCATAGCGTTCCGATGAGATTCCCGCCCGAATGAGAGCGGAGGCGAAGTCCTCACCACTCCGGAATCTGCGAACCACTCCGCTGAAACCTACAACCTCGCCACTTATCGAGCAAGAAACAATATAGGGCTCTTCCCCCTCCTCCCGCCGAAGATTGACGACGAAATCAGGTAAAAACTCGGTATGAGCTGACATGCAGAACTCCTCCGTCAATGATTGGATGCTGCAAACCTAAAATTTAGAATGCCGGACGGCCTCTTCTCGTTCGTGCCCCTACACAGTCACACCGTGG
>DATDHL010000068.1:0-7544 GCA_036521575.1 Edaphobacter sp.
AGGTAGGTGTGGAGTCCGGGGGTTGCTTTATGGAGGGTGTAGACGGCCGTGTCCGTGGAATCGAGGGTGATGGTGGGCGTGAGCGGCTGGAGATCCTGAACAAAGGTGATGGGTGTTCCGGAGGGGATGCCGCCGAGCGGTGAAGTGACGGTGGCGGTGAGGGTGAGATCGGTTCCGGCGGCGAGATGGGTAGAAGACGGGGTAAGGAGGACGCTGGTGGGAGCGGAGAGGGTTCCGGCGCGTTCGTAGGCTCCGAGATCAATCACGGCGGTTGGTTTGCCGGTGAAGTTCTGCGGACGGGTGATGCCGTCGAGATCGGTCGGGAAGAGGGCGCTGTTATTGCCCAAGTCTATGGCGGGGGAGGCGTTCTGGAGATGGAAGTCGCCCGTCGAGGCTGAGTTGAAGAGGGGATCGGCGGCGATGTTGCCGTAGGTGCCGGCGGTAAAGTCGCAGTAGGCCGATGGGGTGGGGGGGAGCGTGGGGTTGAAGACGTCGTTGTGGTCCCAGACAGAGGGATTGGTGGAAGGAGTTGGGGCGACGCAGTAGACGGTGGGGAAGGCCGCGGTACCGACGACGATGTTATTGACGAAGATGGGCGGAACGGCAGGGGCGGAGAGGGAGATCTGCGCGCCTGTATCCACGTACGGGAAGGACACCACCGTCGCGTTGCCGTAGAGGGTGTTGCTGGTGATGGGGGTCGCGGCGGTTGGGGAGAAGAGGCTGATGCCGGGGCCGCTGTTGTTATAGATCAGATTGTCGTCAATGTTGAGCTGGCCAGAGTTCGAACTGAGGATGCCGTATCCGCCCGGATAGGATTTGGCGGAGGGAAGGAGGACTCCGGGGGAGTTGCGGATGATGTTCTGGAGGATGGTCGCGGAGGCGTTGGAGGCGACTAGAATGCCGCCACTCTGGTTGTTGTCGATTACGTTGTGCTGGATGACCGGGCTGGTGGGGTCTGTGGTCTGTTCGACGAATATGCCGTAGCCATTTGCCTGGCAATTGGTGCTGACGCCGCTCGAAACAGCACTGAATTTGTTGTTGGTGATCAGGTTGTTCGCGATGATGACATTGCCGGAGCGGACGTAGACGCCGCAGGCATTGTTTTGCTGGATCTGGTTGTAACGGACGATGGCGTTGCCGCTGACGACGATTCCTCCGCCGAGAGATTGGACGGCCGGCCCGGGGCTGCCGTTCTGGATGATGAAGCCGGAGAGGATGGCTTGCGAACCGGAGATGGGAACGGCCATGGTGACGGTGGTGGCGAGGGCGCCTCCGTCGATGGTGGCTACCGGGATCAACGGGGGCGTCGTGCCGGCGGGGATGGTGGTGACGGTGATCGACTTGCCCTCGAAGTCGATGTTCTCGGCATAGGTGCCGGGGGCGACGAGGACGATATCGCCATTAGCCGCGGCGTTGATGCCGGCCTGGATGGTGGGATATTGGGCAGTCGGGACGTTGATGACGGTGAAGGCGTGGGCCGGAATCAAGCTAAGCCCGAAGATAAAAAAGAACAAAGAGCATAAAAGTCTCGAAGGGTGCATGATCACCGCCAGTCTTTTTGCTAGCTTTGGGGGCCCGTGTCGATTTCTTTCTGAAGACGGAAAGTTGGATGCAGGGTTTGGGTAAATGGTGGGATCAAAGTGAGTTATGTCTTTTGATTTTTCAGTCCAGCGGGAAAAACGAGCGAGAACAAACGGCAATCCGCGATGCGGGTTTGAAGCTTTCAAGAATTGACGGTGAATTTTCTATCGGGAGGGAAGGGAGAGTTGACGTCAGGCGCGAGTGGCCCTAGTGTGATTTCACAAGCTGGATCGGGTCGAACGTTGAGATGAGGTGAAGTATGGCCGAAGCTGAACAGGTTCGTTTGCGTGAGAGCAAGGATGGGGTAAAGGCGTGGAAGCAGTGGGGTCCATACCTGAGCGAGCGGCAGTGGGGGACTGTCCGAGAAGACTATAGTCCGGGTGGAGATGCGTGGAACTACTTCACACACGATCAGGCGCGGTCGCGTATCTATAAGTGGGGCGAGGATGGCATCGCGGGGATCTCGGACGACAAGCAACAAATCTGTTTTGCGCTGGCGATGTGGAATGGCGTCGATCCGATCCTGAAGGAACGGCTGTTCGGGCTGACGAACTCGGAGGGCAATCACGGCGAGGATTGCAAGGAGTACTACTTCTATCTGGACAGCACGCCGACGCACTCGTACATGAAGTATCTGTACAAGTATCCGCAGGGTGAATATCCCTACAGCGACCTGGTAGAGACGAATCGCAAGCGGACGAGACTGCAGCAAGAGTACGAGCTGATCGATACCGGTGTGTTCGATCGGGATGAGTACTTCGATGTGTTCGTCGAGTATGCAAAGGCCGATGCGGATGACATCCTGGTTAAGATTATCGTCGCGAATCGCGGGCCGCAGGTGGCTACGCTGCATCTGCTGCCGACGGTGTGGTTTCGCAATACATGGTTTCGGAGCCGCGATGCAAAGGTGCCGGAGCTGCGCGCGTTGAAGACCGGCGGCAACGCTTCGGTGATTGCCGGACAACACGAGACGATGGGGCAGTTTTATCTACACTGCGAGGGCGGGGTTCCACTGCTGTTTACGAACAATGAGACGAATGAGAAACGAGTCTCTTGCGGAACGAATACGACGCTCTATGTGAAGGATGGCTTCCATGAGTTTGTCGTACACGGGAACAAGGACGCGGTGAATCCTGCGGGCGTGGGGACGAAGGCGGCGGCGCACTATCAGGTAACGATAGGACCGAAGGAGAGCTCCGAGGTGCGGCTGCGGTTGACGCGAGCCGATGCATTGAAGGGCGGCGGATGCGGCGCAGACTTTGAGGCCATCTTCGAAGACCGAGAACACGAAGCCGATGAGTTCTACGCATCGGTGATGCAGGTCTGCACCAATGAGGACGACCGCAGGATCGTGCGGCAGGCGCTGGCTGGGATGCTGTGGTCGAAGCAGTTTTATTACTTCGACCTGGATACCTGGCTCAGGGAGCACGGCTACAACGCGACTGGCATGGGCCGCAACCAGACGATGCGTAATGCGCCGTGGTTCCACATGCTGAATGAAGATGTGATCTCGATGCCGGACAAGTGGGAGTATCCGTGGTATGCGGCGTGGGACCTGGCGTTTCATACGGTATCGCTGTCGATGGTGGATATCGACTTCGCCAAGCAACAGCTTCGGCTGATGCTCAGCGAGCCGTATCTGCATCCGAATGGGCAACTGCCTGCTTATGAGTGGAACTTCGGCGACGTGAATCCTCCGGTACACGCGTGGGCGACGCTGTATGTGTACATGACGGAGAAGAGCATTCGAAAGGCGGGCGATCTAGAGTTCCTCAAAGATTGCTTCCGCAAGCTGCTGCTGAACTTCACGTGGTGGGTGAACCGGAAGGACCGCTCGGGAAAGAATATTTTTGAAGGCGGGTTTCTGGGGCTGGACAATATCGGGGTGTTCGACCGAAGCGCGTCGCTGCCGGATGGCGGGTTCCTGGAACAGGCGGATGGAACGGCGTGGATGGCGATGTTCTGCCAGAGCATGTTTAGCATCGCGCTGGAGCTGGCTGCGCATGATCCGAGCTATGAGCAGATGGCGGACAAATTCCTCGAGCACTTTTTGTGGATCGCGGGTGCGATGGATCCGGCAGGTGATTTCGACAATGAGCTGTGGGATCAGGCTGACGGCTTCTTCTACGACGTACTGATTATGCCGAACGGCGGGGCCTGCCGGTTGAAGCTGAAATCGATGGTGGGACTGCTGCCGCTGTGCGCGGTGGCGATTATTCCGCCGGACCTGGTAGAGCGGTATCCGCGATTGATGAAGCGAGTGCGAAACTTCTTTCAGCGAAGGCCGGAGCTGTCGGCGAATCTGCACGACCCTGAGGTGCCCGGTGAAAACGGACGGTATCTGCTGTCTGTGCTGAATCGCGACGACCTGAAACGGGTGTTGTCGCGCATGCTCGATGAGAAGCAGTTCTTCGGCGCGCATGGTATCCGGTCGATCTCGAAAGAGCATCTGGACAAGCCATATGAATTCGATCTGGATGGAAAGAAGTACACGGTGCAGTACGAACCGGCGGAGTCTTCAACGGGGCTGTTCGGCGGAAACTCGAACTGGCGCGGGCCGGTGTGGATGCCGGTGAATGGGTTGATCCTGAAGGCGCTGCTGCTGCTGTACCAGTACTACGGCGACACGTTCAAGATCGAGTGCCCCACGGGCTCGGGGGTCGAGAAGAACCTGTTCGAGATAGCCAATGATCTGTCCGACCGACTGGCTACGATCTTTCGCGAGGACAAGGATGGACGTCGGCCGGTATACGGAGATACCGAGAAATTTCAGACGGACCCATACTGGCACGATCATCTGCTGTTTTACGAGTACTTCCATGGCGACAACGGAGCAGGCATCGGGGCGAGCCATCAGACGGGATGGACGGGCCTTGTGGCGCGGGTTATCCACCTGTTCGACAGCGTGAAGGCCGACGACCTGATGAAAGAGGGAGTTGCTTCACTGATTCGCCTGAAGCCGCTGGCGGGTGCTGAGGCGCATGTCGCAGGAGAAGGCGGCCCGGTGACCAAGGAGCCTGTTACTGCAAACAAGTAGGTGTTGAAAGGCTGCAGCTTCAATCGCGACGATCCGTCTTCTTCTGATTGAAGACGACGCGAATCCGTCATACGCCCCAAAGCAATCCGCATCCCACTGTCAGATAGCCCGTGACCATAAGCACGCGCCATCGTCCAACTATTCGCGGTATTCTCATCTCGACATTCTAGGACCAGCTGCAAGCCCGGCCATTCATTTCCAATCATGAACGACAGTTTTCACCTATAATTCCTCTGCCGTCACTTCAGCCCAAGGACTCTCCGTGAACTTAAAGCACCTCAGCCTCGCCGCCGCACTTCTCATGGCCTCAACATCCTTTACCTACGCGCAGCTCGAAGGCAGCAAGCCCGACGCAACGCCCACCAGCCATCCCGTCGCCGCCATTCAGGACACGGAGACTCCGGCCCAGCGCGACGCCCGCATGGAGTGGTGGCGCGAGGCACGCTTCGGCATGTTCATTCACTGGGGCCTCTACTCCATCCCCGCAGGCGAGTGGCACGGGCAGCGCTCCACCCACATCGGCGAATGGATCATGAACGACCTCTCCATCCCCGTTGCCGACTACAAGGCCTTCGCGCCTCAGTTCAATCCCACCGGCTTCAGCGCGCACGACATCGTCGCCCTCGCCAAGGCCGCCGGCATGAAGTACATCGTGATCACCGCCAAGCACCACGACGGCTTCGCCATGTTCGACTCTAAGGTCGATCCCTTCAACATCGTCGCCGCCACGCCCTTCAAGCGCGATCCCCTCCGCGAACTAGCCGAGGAGTGCCGCAAGCAGGGCGTCAAGCTGGGCTTCTACTACTCCCAGTCACAGGACTGGACCGCCCCCGGCGGAGCCGCAGCCGTTCGCGGCGATCACGACAAGGACACCGGCCACTGGGACAAGGCCCAGGACGGCTCCTTCGACGACTACCTCAAGAACAAGTCCATCCCTCAAATCAAAGAGCTCCTCGAGAACTACAAGCAGTACCCCGTCGTCGTCTGGTTCGACACGCCCGGGAAGACCATGACGCCGGAGCGCGCCGCCGAGGTCGTTGAACTCCTCAACAAATACCCCAACCTCATCTGGAATAACCGTCTCGGCGGCACCTACAAGGGGGACACCGAAACTCCCGAGCAGTTCATCCCCGCGCAGGGCTACCCCGGCCGCGACTGGGAGGCCTGCATGACGATGAACGACACCTGGGGCTTCAAGTCCTTCGATACGAACTTCAAGTCCACCGAGACCCTGCTCCGCAACCTCATCGACATCGCCAGCAAGGGCGGCAATTATCTCTTGAACATCGGCCCTGACTCACACGGCGTCGTCCCAGCGCCCGAGGTTGAGCGTCTTCAGCAAGTGGGCCAGTGGCTCAAGGTCAACGGCGAGGCCATCTACAACACCAAAGCCACGCTCTTCGACACCCCCACCGGAGCCTTCAGCGAGACCGAGAAGGACAAGCGCGGCAATCCCAAGTTCACCCCCACCTGGAACTGGCGCTCCACCACCGGCCCCAACAAGATCTACGTCGAGATCTTCACCTGGCCCAACGGAACCTTCCACCTCGACAAGCTCCCGCGCAAAGTCACGGGCGCCTACCTGCTGGCCGACAAAGCCCACAAACCCCTGAAGGTCACCCCGAACGGCGAAGGCCTCGACATCCAGCTCCCCTCCAAGGCGCTTGATCCCATCGCCACCGTCCTGGTCCTCGTCACCGCCAGCTAATTAATGGAGAGGGTACGGTCACAACCGTACCCTCGCTGTTGGTCTTATCGTGTCTTTGCTGCTGCTTTTCTTGCTTGGGATCCCCGTAGGGGATCTGCTGTTGCTGTTGATGTTGCTTGTTTTTCTGGTTGTCATCCCGCAGCGCAGCGGAGGGATCTGTTGTTGCATTGCTTTCGCTTACTTCCACCAACAGCTTTCAAGGCCACCGAAGTGGTCCGTCCAAAACCACCCTCGCGAAGCCAACCCACCTCAAAAACGAGCAGTCAGCAAACCACACTTGCCACTCTTTTCTCCATCAACTAACCACAAACCACCACGTTCTACGCACCAATTACGCAAAAATCCCCAGCAAAATCTCACCTTTACCACGCTAAAAAATCTGCCACAAAAAACCTAGTTCACCGCCGTAGGATCCCACCCATCGGTCCCGGCCAGAAACGTTTTCGTCTCATACTTCTTAGCCTCGTCCGCCGTAAGCTGTTTCGACAGCGGCTCCCGAGCCATCGCATTCGCCCCCGGTCCGCTTGAGTTGAACTCCGCGTAAGTAGCCGTCTCCAGCCGCTGCGTCGGAGCACCCTTCCACTCCGACCACCCCGCCGGCTGAATATGCGCCCCCATCTTCGTATTTATAAACACCACCGTCGAATAGTCTCGCCAGGGCCGCCCCAGATACACGGGCCCCGCGCCCTCGTCCGCTGTCAGTTTGCAGCGATCGAACACATACCCCGCATCCTGCCCCACCCGAGTATTGCTCTGCGCCGTCACATACCCACCCTCCGCATGCGCGATGCTCCGTATCTCACACCCTTCAAACACCGCCTTCGCATCGCCAAAGATAAAGTCAACGTGCCCCTCGATATAGCAGTCCACAAAGTACTGACGCCCGGTCACGCAGTTATCTCCTGGTAGCGCTCCATTCATACACCCCATACTCGACGCATACAACGTATCCTGAGCCCCCAGCAGCCGCACATTACGAAACACCGCCCTGTCCGCCCGCACCGAAACCGCCACCGCCTGCGAAGGCACATCGCTCGTCTTGCCGTAGTCGTTAGCAATCGTCATATTGCCCGCAAAAAAATCCCGACCCGTCACAAACAACGTCGCCGAGCATCTCGTCCCGCAAGTAGAAGCCGCACTGTTCCCATACACAAGCACTACCTTTGCCGGATCGTCCGTACCTCCCCTGAACTGAATCCCGGGCTTATCCACATGCAC
>DATDHL010000069.1:0-3823 GCA_036521575.1 Edaphobacter sp.
GCCGAAGCATCGCTGGCCAGGTAAATCGCCGCGCCCACCAGCTCCTCCGTCTTCCCAAACCGCCCCATAGGAGTCCGCATCAGCAGCTCCTTACCCCGCTCGCTCTCGTCCAGCAACTTCTGATTCAGCGCTGTACGAAACACTCCCGGAGCAATCGCATTCACCGTCACACCCTTCGCGCTCCACTCCACAGCCAGCGACTTCGTCAGCGCACCCACCGCCGCCTTGCTGGCCGCGTAAGCCGTCACCTCCTTCAGCGAAATAAAAGTATTCAACGAAGCGATATTGATGATCCGCCCATACCCGCGCTCCAGCATATGCTTCCCGAAGATCTGGCAAGCCCGCAGCGTCCCGGTGACATTCGTATTCATGATGTCGTCCCACGTCTCTTCCGGCACCGTCAGCGTAGGCTCGCGCTTAATCTTCCCCGCCGAATTGATCAAAATATCGACCTTGCCTAACTCCTTCACCGTCCCATCGAGCAGCGCCTGCAGCGAAGCCCGATCGCCAACATCCGACGTCAGCCGCAGCGTCTTCCGTCCCTTAGCCTCAATCGCCTTGGCGGCCTCTTCCACCTGCTCGGCCCGGCGCGAACTCGCCACCACATCGGCTCCTGCCTCGGCCAGACCAACTGCCATCGCCAGTCCAATGCCCGAAGTCCCCCCCACCACCACTGCCGTCTTGCCCTTCAGATCAAACAACGGATGACCCATCGAAAATTTCCTCTCTAACTTTCTAGTCTTTACTCAATCTCTACCAAATTGGCTCCGACGAGACATGTTCCAGGATCTGGCTCACAATCTCCTCTGGGCTACGATCATTCACTATACGCAAAGCATCCTTCGGAGGCTCCAGCGTCGCGAACTGGCTCTCCAGCAACTTCGGATTCATGAACTCATGATGCCGCTCCGCAAGCCGCTCCGAAAGCAGATCCCGCGATCCATCCAGCCACACAAACTTCACAGTTCTTGCCGGCATTCCCGCCGCCAGCGTCGACCGATACTTCTCCTTCAGCGCCGAGCACGCCAGCACGCCATTCTTTCCCGCCTCAAACCACTCACGCATGAGCCCATTCAGAGTCTCCAGCCAGGGCTGCCGGTCCTCATCATTCAGCGGATGCCCCGCCGCCATCTTCTCCTTGTTCGCCAAAGGATGATAGTTGTCCGCATCGGCAAACACCGCGCCGGTACGCTCAGCCAGCAGCGTCCCGATCGTCGATTTCCCCGACCCGGTCACTCCCATCAGCACCACAATCATGCGCAACATCCTCTCAACGTCGCAAAGCAGAACTCTGCGCGAAACCGCTCTCTCATGTCCGTCCTATTGTCCTAGAAAAACCGGCTTGATGTGGCGATCAAAAAGATTCGTCGTAACATTTCGCGCCACGACCTCTTCATTGGCCTCCAACGCCTTCAGGTAACGATCGCCCATCTTCGCCGCCACCTTGAAGCCAACATGCAGCAACTGACGGAAGCTCGCGTTATAAGCCTTGTTGCTCTGATCATGCCGCAATGCCGAAGTGAACTGCTCACTGGTCCAGCCATTCACCTCTTCAGGCGAGGGCAGCTTAGCTGGATCGATATCGATGACGGTCGCATACGGTGCGCACAACTCCTCGCGATGCGCATAGGCCTCGGCATAGACCTCCTTGGCAATCGCAAGCCCGCTGCCACCGGCCTCTGCCAGCCCGATCAGTTCCTCGAGCCATGTCGTTCCAGCGGTCTTCAGATGCACGCCTGCGCCAAACCTCTTCACCGCGTCATGAATCGCCTTATAGATCGAAAACTTATCCGACCCCGAGTGCACGCTCAATTTCAAATTCTCCGGCAACCCATACGTCTTGATCGCAAACGCAATTGCGGCCAGGTCTTCGTTAAACTCCTTCGTGAACTGTGCCACATCTCCCACATAGTCCACACCCTTGTTGAACCGCCCCGTAAACTTCGGCGCAATCGTCTGGATCGGAATCTTCTCATCCGCAATCGCCGCCAGAATAATCAGCAGCTCCACCGGCGTCTGCGGATAGTCCGTCTCATCCATCGAAACCTCAGGCACGAAATTCCCCGCACCCTTCTTCTCCACCAGAAACCGATAAATCCGCCCCGCGTCCTGCACCGCAGCCAGAAACTTATTGGCCACGCCCGTCACAAAAGCCTCATCCGTCTTGAAAGGCTCGTCGATATGCGGAATCGTCACCGTTCCCACCAACTCCGGATGCCGCTTTACAAACGCTGCAACATCCTTCGCATCCGCCGGCTGTCCGATCATCTCCGCCACATCCAGCGTAAAAAAGTCGCAAGGCGCCAGAAAACGCTCCACCGTCTTCAAATTGATGTGATCCGCATCCAGGAAGTAAGGCTTCGTCCACCCCAGCTCTTTCACCGCCGCATCGGCAGCCACACGCGTCTGGCTGGGCTCCGAGCCGATAATCATGTGCTCCCGGTTGGACTTATTCCACACCGGCGACACCTCAACCCCCGCCTTCGCCGCCATCACACAAGCAGCAAGCTGAGCCTTCGCCTGATGCGCAAACCGATCACCCACTCCCACCGAAAATTTAGGAAGCTTCAGTCCCTCAGCCATTGCCAACACCCTTCTTCATTCAAAAATCGATTGGTCTAACCACTTTCAACCGTCCCAGCATACCCACTCTCACCCACAAAGAGCAACTCTCTAATGCGAACGTCTCGTGAACCTGGTCAAGCGTATTAACTCTCTCGAGGCCTCACACGGAACGATCAGTTCATCTGATCCGTAATATGCGACTTATGAAGCTTGCCCTTCTTGCTCTGATCTCCATCGCCTCTTACCGCACAGTACAAGCGCAAGATCTGGCCATCGTGAATGCGACGGTCTACACCTCGCCAGAAGCTCAACCAGCAAGCGACACGACCATTCTCATTCATGCTGGAAAGATCACCGCCGTAGGCAGGCGACTCGCCATCCCACCCGGCATCACGACCCTATCCTGCAATGACTGTGTTGTCTTCGCCGGCTTCTGGAACAACCACGTTCACTTTACTGAGCCCAAGTGGAATGACGCCACCCATCAACCCGCCGAACAGCTCACCCGCCAAATTCAACAGATGCTCACCCACTCCGGCTTCGTCACCGTCGTCGACACGGGCTCGGACCCCGGCAACACCCTTCCCTTGCGCCAGCGCATCGAGAGCGGCGAAGTCCTCGGCCCGCACATCTACACCGCAGGAGGCCCGCTCTATCCTCCACACGCAATCCCGTTCTACCTCAACGATCTTCCGCCCGAGATTCGCTCTAAGCTGGGACAGCCCGCCACCCCCGCAGAAGCCGCTTCCCTCGTCGATAACAACGCCAAACTCGGCACCGATATCGTCAAGCTCTTTGCCGGCTCCTACGCAACCCCCGGCCACGTTGTCCCCATGCAACTCAGCATCGCTCGCGCTGCAGTCGAGGCCGCGCACCGCCACAACCAACTTGTCTTCGCCCATCCCTCCAACGTCGAAGGCGTCCGGGTTGCCATGGAGAGCGGTGTCGATGTCCTGGCCCACGCACCCGACACGGTAAACGGCGTCGACGATGCTCTCATCGCTCAACTCGTCTCTCACCACATGGCCATGGTGCCAACTCTCAAGCTCTTCTCTGACGACTCGGACATCGCAACCATTCGCTCCATCGTTAGCAAATTCCACAACCTCGGCGGTCCGCTCCTCTTCGGCACCGACACCGGCTTCCTCACCGACTACGACATGACTGAGGAATACCGCCAGCTCTACCTCGCTGGCCTCTCCTATCGTGATGTACTCGCCATGCTCACCACCGCGCCGGCGCAGCACTTTCATGTCTC
>DATDHL010000070.1:0-1753 GCA_036521575.1 Edaphobacter sp.
CCAGCACCTGCAGCGCATCGCTGACGTCCGTCTCCTGCCCGCCCGGCCCAAGCTGCCCGACATGGTCTTCGTCGCCCACTCCGCTCTCGTGCAGCACGGAGTAGCCGCCGTCTCCAGTTTCGCCCACCCCCAGCGCCAGGCCGAAGAGCAGTACCTCCGCCGCTGGTTCCAGAGCGCAGGATTTCTCGTCTGGGAGACCCCGCGCGAGACCGCCTTCGAAGGCGAGGGTGACGCCCTCTTCAACGCCACCGGCGACCACCTCTGGGCAGCCCACGGCGTCCGCACCTGCCGCCAGAGCCACCGCCACGTAGCCGACGCATGGCACACCCCGGTGACGTCCCTGCACCTCGTTGATCCACGCTTTTACCACCTCGATACCTGCTTTGCGCCACTCAGCGGCGGCCACCTCATCTACTTCCCGGCAGCCTTCGACGCCCCCTCACTGGCCAGAATCGAAGCCGCCTATCCAGCCGATAAGCGCATCGCCGTCACAGAAACCGAGGCCACGCACTTCGTCTGCAATCTCATCAACACAGGAAAAAACATCATCATGGGCACCGCCGGAACCGACCTGGCCGCCCGCCTCACTAAACTGGGCTACGAGGTCACAGAACTAGACCTCAGCGAGTTTCTCCGTGGAGGAGGTTCAGCCAAAGCCCTGGCCCTACGCCTGAGTGATACGACTGTCACTAATGCTTCGCCTATCGCATGTAATATGAAATATCTAAAGTGACACGCTAAAATATTGAGGTCTTGGCTTTTTGGGCTGAGGCCTCAATGCTTTAAAGTTCGTCATTCTGAGCGAAGCGAAGAATCCCTGTATTTTGTTCGAATCAGACCTTCCCTACGCTTTCAGCCATAGACATACGGAGACTAGTTTTGTCTCACTTATGGTATTATTTGCTGCCTTAGGGGGGTGCAACATGCGTTTCCCATTGGCCGCCGCGCTCGCCTCCCTGCTGCTTTTAACGCCGCCTGCCTCTGCTGACTCAATCCTCTACGGGGGCAATGGAGGCCACCCTAACTTCGACGGAACGCCTTTGTCGATTCACAACGGCTGGCTCGTAACTATCGATCAGACCACGGGGAATGTAGATCCGGTCGGACACCCGGATGGTGTTGCCCGCCTGTCCGGAATCGCATTCGCCTCGAACGATGTTCTTTATGCGACAACGCTCGGCGGCGGCGGATTTCCTGATACTCCTCCTCCTCCCAATCCAAGCCGCCTCATCCGGATCGACCCCAATACGGGAGCTTTGGTTTCGAACATCGGGCTGATCACGGCCGGAGTAGGAGGGCCGGGAATATCTATCGCAGACCTTGCGATTCAACCCGGTACTGGCGTCTTGTACGGCATCGAATCGCGGGAAGCCGCTGGCGGATTAGGCCCCCCATTCGGAAACCTGTACACGATCAACGGCAGTACGGGGATGGCAACTCTGATCGGTAGCACTGGGCTAGAAAACGCCAGCTTAGCGTTCGGACCTGACGGCACATTGTATGCAACCTCCGCAGCCGTAAACCCGGACGACCCGTTAGGGCCCCTGATTGAAGTTCAAATCGCTACGCTCGACCCGGCGACAGGAAAGGTCCTGACACAGATCCCGACATCAACCTTTTATACCGCGCTCACCTTTGATCAAAGCACCGGGCTCCTCATAGGGGGAAATGGAAGTGGAGACTCTTTGGTCAGCGGAGATATCTTCTCGATTGATCCTGCAACCGGGAACCAGATCGCACATCTCAGCGAGAC
>DATDHL010000071.1:0-1911 GCA_036521575.1 Edaphobacter sp.
CTTACCCTCACCAGCGGCGGGCACGCCAACACCCTTCACGGCGACGGCAAACTCGAATTCACCCCCACCACGCCGGCACCCGCGAAGGCCGCGAAGACAAAACTCAAACCCACGCCCGACATCGCCGACCTCTTCACCTACGATCCCCTCCACCCAACTCCCAGCTACGGCGGAAATGTCTGCTGCGCGGCCAACTCCATCCCCGGCACAGGCGGCGCACTCGACCAGCGCAAGATGGAGGAGCGCCCCGACATCCTCGTCTACACCTCCGAGCCCCTCAAAGAAGGCATCGAGGTCTCCGGCCCCATCACGGCCACCCTCTACGTCTCCTCTGACGTCAAGGACACCGACGTCACCGTCAAGGTCATCGACGTCCTCCCCGACGGCACCGCCTACAACCTCGACGAGACCATCCAGCGCCTCCGTTACCGCGACGGCGACGACCACACCGTCTGGATGGAGAAGGACAAGGTCTACAAAGTCACCCTCTCACCCATGAACACCAGCAACTTCTTCGACGCAGGCCACAGCATCCGCATCGAGATCGCTGGCTCCAACTTCCCCCGCTTTGACCGCAACCTCAACACCGGTGGCAACAACTACGACGAGACCACCGGCGTAGTCGCCCACACCCAGATCCACCACTCCACCCAATACCCCAGCACCATCACGCTCTCGGTGGTCAAACACTAACCAACATCACACAATACCATCGGCAAGCGAGAAGGAGCGTCGTCCAACGGCGCTCCTTCTCAGTTCCAGCGCGAAACGTCCTTCCCTAGCTGCTGCTTTACACTCAGTGTTATCAATGCCACCTCATAGAATCACCCAAATCGCCATGGCACTCCTTGGCGCAAGCCTTCTCTCTGCGTCGCTTCAAGCGCAATCCACCGAAGCTGACTTAAAGGCTCGTCTTGCCGATAGGCTCGTTTATCTGCGCGGCTGTTGGGATAGCGGAAAACTCCACTTCGATTCGAGTGGAAAACTCCTCAGCAAATCCAGTCAGGTAAGCACTACTCTTTGCGGGTTCGATCCAAAGAAAGTTCAACTCGAAAATAACAAGCTCGTCCTTAGAGGCAGCCGTGTTGGCCTTGCTTTCGTCGATAACCAGTTGAAGCCGGTCAATCTTGATAAATCGCTACAGGTCGAAATCGACGCCTCCTCAAGTGGCGACTACAGCCCAGCCCTCGACTCCATCTTTGCGTACCACTTTGCTGATATGGTTCCCCTTCTGCCAGCCTATTTACAGGGTTATGCGCAGAAGGGAGCGCAGACAACCCCATCAACGCAGTCCGTCGCTCCTGTAGATCCGAATGCGGAACATCCAGTGAAATTTAATGTGAAGAACCCTAGCGGTATAACTCCGCCAGTACTCATTAAGAGCGCGGAACCCGAGTTTAGCGGCCTTCTTCGAGGTATCCAATACAACGGTACTGTGGTTGTTAGGCTATGGATTGAACGTGATGGAACACCCTCTCATCTCTCGATAGAGCGCCCTGCTGGTCTCGGACTCGATGAAAACGCACTGGCAGCAATTCAGCAATACCGCTTCAAACCCGCAATGCAAAACGGAAAACCTGTTCTTGTTGAACTCAAAGTTGAAGTCAATTTCCAGCGTTATTAGTGCCTCAATTTACACAGGAGAAGAGGACACGATCCCTCAATCAAATAGGCGAGTCCTGCCTTGCAGGCCCTAAAACCTGCACCCTTGCCGGATGCCGCTGAAGATAAATCTCCCCCGCGATATAGGTCGCGCTGAACCCGATCCAGAACGCAATTCCAAAAAACTGTCGCGGCTCAAGATGCGTTAGGCGAGCCGTCGCAAAGAACACACCCATCACCGGCCGAGTCGTCGCAATCCCCAGCAGCACAGCAATCGCCCGCATCATCCACTCGCGATGCCGATCCATA
>DATDHL010000072.1:0-2853 GCA_036521575.1 Edaphobacter sp.
CGGCCGCACGCCATGTCCGAAATCGACCTTCCCCACAATCTTCCGGCTCGGCAGATCAATCACCGAGATTTCACTCCCATCCGTCCCGGGCCTTCCCACACCAGCATTCCCATAGATCGGCACATAAGCCGTCTTCCCATCGGGAGAAGTCGCCAGCTCATGGCCCGTAACCCCACCCACCGGCACAGTCGCCACCTGTTTGCCCGCAGCCGTGTCGATCAAACTAAGATCCTGACTGTGCTGATTCGCGACCAGCAGCGTTTGCGCCCCGGCCCCAACAGCCAACCCAACAACACCAATCCCAAAACACAACCCAACCATCTTCTTCATAGGCCCACAAGTATAACCACACAAACCTACTGACCCTTTCTTAATCCGTGGCATCCGAAAATCCGCGGTCGCCTCCCGATCGGTGTCATCGGTGCAGATCGTTGTTAAGCCTGTCCCCATATACTGCAAAGGCATGCCCGAACTCCCCGAAGTCGAAACCGTAGCCAACGGCGTCCACGAGCGCATTCACGGCGAGACCATCCTCTCCGTCTGGACCAGCAACAAGCCTCAGACCTTCAAGTCCCCGCCCGAAGCCATCGCTGAAACCCTCACCAACGCCCGCATCGACCGCGTCCACCGAGTAGGCAAGACCATCGTCGTAGACCTCACCCACAACAAAAAGCCAGCCCAGTTCCTCATCCACCTCGGCATGACAGGCCGCCTCCTCGTCTCCACCTCCGACACCGCCATCCCACCCCACACCCACGCCATCCTTACCCTCAGCAGCAACCGCGAGCTCCGCTTCGTCGACGCCCGCCGCTTCGGCCGCCTCTCCGTGGCCACCGATGCCTATACCGGCCCGGGCAAAGAGCCCCTCACCATCCCGCTCGAAGACTTCATCGCCCTCTTCCGCGCCCGCAAGACCCCCATCAAGGCCGCGCTCCTCAACCAATCCCTCCTCCACGGCGTCGGCAACATCTACGCCGACGAGGCCCTCTTCCACGCCGGTATCCGCCCCACGCGCCACGCCGGCCGCCTCAGCCGCGACGAGCTCACCCGCCTCCGCGCCGCCCTCATCAAGGTCCTCAAACACGCCATCAAGCTAGGCGGCTCCTCTGTCTCAGATTATGTGGACGCCGAAGGCGTAGCTGGCTTCTTCCAGCTCCACCACCACGTCTACTCCCGCACCGGCGAACCCTGCCGCGTCTGCAAAACACCCATCAAGCGAGTGGTCATTGGAGGCCGCAGCACCCGTTTCTGCCCCGCCTGCCAGAGATAAATTGCAGTAGCTTCAAGGTAGAATTCGGATGGCACAAAAGCGCCACGCGCCCATGGAGATAAGGGATGCCCGATCTATGGCGAATACTACTCACCCTGCTGTTCATCCTCCCGTTCTCGTCAGCACAAGAGACGCACAGTCACAACGCACCTGAGAAACTGGGAAAAGTATCGTTTCCGATCTCGTGCGCACCGCCCGTGCAGGAGCAGTTCGACCGGGGCGTGGCTCTGCTTCACTCCTTCGCTTACACCCCCGCTGAAGATGCATTTCAGAGCGTGGCCAAGCTGGACCCGCAGTGTGCGATGGCGCATTGGGGGATGGCCATGTCGTACTTTCATCAGCTCTGGGAACCGCCCATTGAGCCCGCCGCAATCTCGCTTGCGCAAAAAGAAATCCAGCGCGCGCAACAGATCGGAGCGACCACCGAACGCGAGCGGCAGTTCATCCATGCGCTCAGTTTGTTCTATCAGGACGCTGCCACCGTTCCGTACGCTACACGAGCGCTGAACTACGAACATGCGATGAGCGATCTCGCCTCAGCAAACAGAAAAGATGTCGAAGCACAGGTGTTCTACGCGCTCGCACTCCTGGCGAACGCATCTCCTGCAGACAAGACGCACACGAAGCAGAAGCAGGCGGCCGATCTGCTTGAGCCGCTGGATCACGCTTATCCGCAGCACCCCGGAATCCCTCATTACCTCATCCACGCTTACGACAATGCAGAACTCGCGCCAAAAGGCCTTCCGGCGGCAAGAGCCTATTCACAGATTGCGCCCTCAGCGCCGCACGCATTGCACATGCCATCGCATATCTTCACACGACTCGGCCTATGGGACGACTCCATCACTTCCAACCTTGCGGCAAGGGATGCGGCACACCAGCAGGGCGACACGGGAGAAGAGCTGCACGCCATGGATTACCTGGTCTACGCCTATCTCCAGAGTGGACGCGACAAAGACGCGGCTCAGGTTATTCAGCAACTCAAAACCATGCCGAACCTGAATGCAGGCGAGTTCAAAATTGCTTACGCCTCTACCGCGATGCCGGTTCGCTACTCGGTCGAGCGGGGTCAATGGGCCGATGCTGCCGGCATCGTTCCTCCGACAGGAGCGCCACCTCAGGTTGTCGCAACTGCGGTGTGGGCTCGGGGCCTGGGGCTCGCTCGGAGTGGACACCCCGCCGAGGCACGCGCGGAAATCGATCGATTGCGGCAGATCGAAGAGCAGCTTCGCACGTCAGGCAATAGCTATTGGGCCACTCAGGTCGGGATTCTGAGGCGCGAAGCCATGGCCTGGTCAGCCCAGGCGGACGGGAAGCCGGATGAAGCCACAGCTTTGCTACGCGCGTCAGCCGATGAAGAGGACGCAGTCGAGAAGCTTCCGGTGACACCCGGGCCGATTGTTCCTGCCCGCGAACAGCTCGGCTATCTATTCCTGCAGCAGAACCACCCAGATCTGGCGTTGAAAGAATTTGAGACAGCACTCGCAAATGCTCCCGGGCGGCGCGGAGCGCTCCAGGGTGCCACGCAGGCCGCAAAGCTCTCGGGCCAGAAATAACCCCATTTTTCGCTCGATGGCCCAAAC
>DATDHL010000073.1:0-3109 GCA_036521575.1 Edaphobacter sp.
CCCCATAGGACCACTGCCGTACCCGCCCCACATCCACATGCACAAACTCGTTCACCGGATAGTATCCAACCCCACCAGCATGCAGACTCAGCGCCGCATCCCGCAGCGTCGTCGTCGCCACACCCGGAACCCGAATGTCGATCGCTTTGGCCAGCATGTGCTGACTATGCTCAGCCACACCGCTCGAAGCCCGCCCCTGCCGCAGAAACGCGTTGCTCCACGGCGTGCGATACCCACAGACAATATCAATCACCCCATCCGGCTTGCTCAGCTTGGCCATCAGCGCATGAAGCACATCGAATTCCTTGGGGTCGTAGCTGCTCACGTCCTGAGTGCGATGGTCGCGCAGAAAGTGGTTCAGCTTGTCGAGCGCCGCCGGAACATACGTATCCCCCACCCGATAGACCACATCGATGCTCTCGCCCGTATGCAGATGATGCAGCCGCAGATGGTACTGCTCCGCCGCACCCGCCAGCGTACCCGTCGCCTTCGCTGCCCGGTCCTCTGCCGCCTTCGACAGGCCGCTCAACCCAAACAACACCGCCGCCGTCGCCACGACCACCGCAAAGCTTCGTTTGAAAGAGATCCGCATCCACACTCCAAGGCCATCAAACAAACGAAATCGAAGATCTCAAATGCGATTTCGGTTCCGTCATTTGCTTTACTCATTTTATCGAATCCGCCGCTCCAAAGCCGCCTGCAAATCCCGCACCGCATGTAACTTTTGTGTCATTTAAGCCACACTTTGCCCGAAAGGCCCCTCAATCTTCCGGTTGGCACGATCGAAACCGCGTTGTGGCACCCTATAACTATGAAGCTTGACCCCGTCCAGACCCGCGTCCTCAGCTCGCTTATCGAAAAAGAGATCACCACCCCGGAGAACTACCCTCTCTCACTGAATGCGCTCGTCAATGCCTGCAACCAGAGGTCAAGCCGCGACCCGGTACTTGAGCTCACCGAAGACGAGGTCCGCCAGGCGCTGCACACCCTCGCCGAGCTCAACCTCACCTCTACCGTCCACGACAGCCGTGTCCCCAAGTTCGAGCACCGTATCCGCACGGTACTCAACCTACGCCGCGACGAGACCGCCGTCCTCTGCCTCCTGATGCTGCGCGGCCCGCAGACCCCAGGCGAGCTCCGCAACCGCGCCGACCGCCTCTACACCTTCGACGACATCGCCGCCGTCCAGTCCACGCTGGACCGCCTGGCTTCTCGCCCACCCGTCGAAGAGGACACCAGCAACCCTATGGGCACTGGCCCTTTGACCACAATCCTCCCTCGCCAGCCCGGTTCGCGTGAATCCCGCCACGCCCATCTCCTTAGCGGCCAGCCCGAGTCATCCGCCACACATCACCGTCCCGCACCGGACAACACGGACGAGCCCACCGCCATCGAGCGCATCGCTCAGATGGAGACCGAGATCGCCCTCCTCTCCGCCAGCCTTCAGGCGCTTCAGGCGCGCGTCAGTCAGTTGGAGTCCAGTTCCTTAAGTGGCGGGGTGCAATAAAAAAACGCCTTCACTATGTAAGTTGGCTATGTAAGATAGTGCAACACAACAGGTCAGGATTATGCCCGACTCGCAAACCATCCATGGCGAACCGTCCATCCAACGACAGGGCACGGGTCGACGTACGAATGACATCCATCGAGAGCATTTGGCCCGTCTTATCAGTCAGATGCCCGAAGCCGTTGTCTGCTTCGACCGCGAATGGCGCATTACCTTTGCGAATGAAGAAACCTTCCGCGTCAGCCGCATCAAACCCGGCGACCTGAACGGAAAGAGCCACTGGGATCTCTTTCCAGAACTGGTAGGCACACAGCTCGAGCAAACCTATCGCGCCGTCATGCAGTCTGGTGTGCCTTCTCATATCGAATATTTCTGCAAGCCCTACGACGTCTGGCTCGATACCCACGTCTTCCCCATCGACGAAGGCATCGCCGTCTACTTCCGCGATATCACTGATCGCAAAGGCGCCGAGCTTCTCCGCGACGCAGCCTCCCACCAGCTCATGCAGGTGCTCGAGGCCACTACCGACGCCGTCGCCAGCGTCGACCGCTCCTGTAACTTCACCTTTCTCAACCGCCGCGCCCGCCAGCTCCTCGCCGTCAAAGGCGATCTCATCGGCAAGAACATCTGGAACGAGTTCCCCGCAGGCCTCGAACAGGGCGCCTACCTCTATCACTTCAACCGCGCCATGTACGAGGGAATTGCCGGTGACTTCGAAGAGTTCTACCCCGATCCGCTCAACCTCTGGCTCGCCATTCAGGTACGCCCTTCCACCGACGGCGTCGTCATCTTCTTCCGCGACATCACCGCACGCCGGCGGGCTTATACCGACCTCCAGATCCAGCAGGAGCTGCTCACCACCGTTCAGCACACTGCCCGCGTCGCCACATGGGACATCGACATTGCCACCGGCAAGGTTACCTACGGCCCCGGCTCTTACCCGATCTTCGGCCATCCTCTGGCCGCGACTCCCACTCTCAACTCCTTCAAGAAGATCATCCTCCCCGACTACATCCCGATGATCGACGCTCTTATTGAGAAGACCATCGCCACCGGCGAAATGATCGTCGTCGACTGTCCCCTCCGCGCCGCCGATGGCAGCATCGTCTGGGTCGAAAGCCGTGGTCACGCCGTCCAAGTCGATGGTGTCCCCAAACGCCTGCGCGGCCTCAGCATCGACATCACCGACCGCAAGCGCAACGAACACGCACTCGCCACCAGTGAGGAGCGTTACCGCATCCTCGCCGACCTCAACCCCCAGGCCATCTGGATGGGCTCTCCAGTCGATGGCCGGATCACCTACGCCAACCAGATCATGCTCGATTCGGTCGGCTTCTCTGAACAGAACCTCGACTGCGATATCTGGCTGACGGCCTTCCACCCTAACGACCAGCAGCGGGTTCACAATACATGGCACCAGTGCGTCGCCACCGGGACCGACTTCGACATCGAAGCCCGCATGATCCGCCCCTACGACGGTCGTGCCCGCTGGTGGTGGCTTCGCGCCCAGCCCGTTCGCGACGAGTCCGGCGAAATCCTCCACTGGCTTGGCGTCAATATCGACATCGACGACCGCAAGACCTTCGCCGAAACCCTCCAGCA
>DATDHL010000074.1:0-4308 GCA_036521575.1 Edaphobacter sp.
CCGAGACCAGCAGCTTCAAGCAGGTCATCGACCAACAACGAATCACCGAGATGCCTCTCAACGGTCGCCAGGCCACTCAGCTCATTCTCGTCTCTGGTGGCGCCGTTACCGCTCCCACCGGCGACCTCATAGGCAGCAAGAACTACGCTAGTTCCACCGTCATCGCAGTCGCTGGCGGACAAGGCAACTACAACAACTACGTCCTCGATGGCGGCACGAACGTCGACGTCTTCACCAACGTCAATCTGCCCTATCCCTTCCCCGACGCTCTCCGCGAGTTCTCGGTCGAATCGAACTCCCTGCCCGCACGCAACGGTCTCCACCCCGGCTCCCTCGTCAACGGCGTCACCAACTCCGGCACCAATCAGTGGCACGGCACCGTCTTCGAGTTCCTCCGCAACAACTACTTCAACGCCAATAACTTCTTTGCAACCGCCAAGGACACCCTCCACCGCAATCAGTTCGGAGGCACCGTCGGCGGCAAGATCATCAGCGACAAGCTCTTCTTCTTCGGCGGCTATCAGGGCACAAGAGAATCCCAAGCCACAAACGCCGCAAGCCTCTGCGTACCCACCGCTGCCGAAATCTCTGGCGACTTCAGCCAGCAGCCTACCTCTGGCAGTTGCTCCCAAGTTACCATCGCCGCCGGCAAGGCTCTCATTGACCCAGTCACAGGCGCCGACATTACCGCAACTCGTAAACTTCCCACCAGCAGCCTTAGCCCACAGGCGCTCAATCTCCTCAAACTGATTCCGCTTTCTCAGGCCAATTCGAAAAGCGGTCTGATCCAGATTGCACTTCCAGCCATCAACCGCGAAGACCAGTACATCGGCCGGGTCGACTACACCATCAGCCAGAGACAGAACGCCTTCTTCCGCGCCTACGTCACAAACTACTTTGCGCCCGCCTTCTACCAGCCGAACAATCTGCTCCTTACCGCCACAGCCGGCAACGACGAGCGCGTCATGAACTACACCCTCGGTCACACCTTCATCATCTCGTCAAAAGTGGTCAATACGTTCCACGCTGGCTTCGCTCGCCGTCGTGATAACCGCGGGCCAACCGCCGGCGGCATCAACGCACAGGCCGTTGGAGTCAACCTCTTCACCTATGTCCCGGCAGACTTCCGCCTCGCTATCTCCAATGGCTTCTCCATTGGCTGCGGCACCTGCTCCCCGGGCCACTTCAACACCCAAACCACCCATTTCTCCGACGACGTCGACTACGTCGTCGGCAAACACCAGTTAGCCTTCGGAGGCGAGTACATCCGCGCTGCCCAGAACAGCAGCGCCGGTTATCTCCAGAATGGAAACTTCAGCTTCAACGGCAGTCTCAGTGGCATCAAGAACAACAACGTAGGTGAACCCCTCATCGACTTCCTTACCGGCCAGCAGAACGCCTTCAGCCAGAGCCGCGCGCAGATCACCAACTTCCGCCAGAACATCTTCGGTCTCTATGCACAGGACACCTGGCACGCCACCCAACGCCTCACCATCAGCGGCGGCCTCCGCTGGGAGCCTTACTTCGTCCCCACCGACCAGCTGGCACGCGGCAGCGTCTTCGATCAGACTGCCTTCAACGCCAATCAGCACAGCACGGTCTATCCCAAGGCACCGGCTGGTTCCTTCTACTACGGTGATCCCGGTATCCCCAAGGCATTCGCCGACAACCGTGTCGCAAACTTCTCGCCACGCCTTGGCGCGACCTACGATCCCTTCGGCACCGGAAAGACCGTCTTCCGCGTTGGCGGAGCCATCATGTACGATTCGCCTGGCCTCTACTCCACGCAGCGTATGACCTCGAATCCACCCGTCGTCAACGAGATCGACCTCACCGGCCAGATCAGCTTCGCCAACCCCTGGGGCAACTATGCAGGCGGAAACCCCTTCCCAGGCATCTTCCCCCCGAACGCCAGCTCGACCTTCCCCACTGGATCGCTCTATATCCTCGTCCCGCGCAACGTTCACGTCCCCGTCGTCAACCAGTGGACTGCCAGCGTCGAGCAGGATCTCGGCAGCGGTTGGAACCTCTCCATCAACTATCTCGGCAACAAGACCTCACACCTCTGGCTTGGTCAATCACCGAACGCAGCCGCCTACATCCCCGGTACGTGGACCAGCGCGGGCTCCTGCCAGGGCATTCCGCAGGTCACGCTTTCCACAGGAGCGCTCTACCCTCTCGTCGGTCAGGCTTGCTCGTCGACGAACAACACGGCTGTCCGCACGAAGCTTGCTCTTGCTAACCAGACGCAGGGCGCTTACTACAACGTCGGCATGACCATGATCGATGACGGTGCCAACTCCAGCTACAACGGCCTTCTGACCGCAATCCAGCATCGCATGGCAAACAACTTCAGCTTCCTCGCCAACTACACCTGGTCCCACTGCATCAGCAACGGCGACGCCAATGGCGACGTCACCGGGCCCTCCTACCAGAATCCCTCCAACCCCCGTCTCGACCGGGCGAACTGCGGTTTTGACGTCCGGCATATCTTCAACACCACCTTCATCGCCGGCTCTCACTTCTCGAGCCTCCACGGCGTAACGGGTGCTCTCGTCAACGGCTGGGAGATCGCCCCGCTCGTCCGTGTCCTGAGCGGTGCCGTCCTCAACGTCACCACCGGAGCCGACAACTCACTCACCGGCATCGCCCTCGACCGTCCCAACCTGGTCAATCCCCAGGCGGTCTACTCTCACACCAAAATCACCCAAGCAGCGGGCGGCAACCGTCAATACCTCTCAGCCAAGGCCGCTGGAGCCTTTGCCGCTAATGCTACCGGTACCTTCGGTAACGTCGGTCGCAACGCCTTCCGCCAACCCGCTTACTACGACGTGGACGCCTCCCTTACCCGCACCTTCCCCATCTGGGAGCGTCTCAACCTCAACATCCGCCTTGAAGCTTTCAACATCATGAACCACCCCAACTTCAACGGCTTTACTACCGGACTAAACTCCAGCACATTCGGCTACGCAACCACCGCTCAACAAGCGCGAATCTTCCAGCTAGCCGCCAAATTCACCTTCTAACCCCCATCGTTACAACAACAATGGCTGCCCCAAACCCCGGGGCAGCCATTTTTTACGCCCAAAAATGAAACCGCCCCGCCAGACCCAACGTCTTACAATGCACCATGACCACGTCAGAGCTTCAGGACCACCTCCACTCTCTGGAAGAACGCCTCCTCCACCCCGATCGTGAGCCCGATCGCCGCGCCCTCAACAGCCTCCTCGCCGATGACTTCAAGGAGTTCTGTACCTCAGGCCGCATCTTCAACCTCCAGCAACTCACCCACGCACTCGCCTCCAGCACCCCGCGCGCCGCAACCATGAGCCACTTCTACGTCACACCACTAGCCGATGGCGTGGCCCTAGCCACCTACCACATCACCACCGCGACCTCCACCTCCCACCACTCCTCCCTCTGGGTCAAACGCAACAACCGCTGGCAGCTCCTCTTCCATCAAGGAACCATAGCCGCCTAATCCCCAGCCCTCATTTGCCGTCGCTTTTGCGGTTGCCTTTGCCGTTGCCTTTCTTGTTTGTCATCCCCGAAGGGGATCTGCTGTTGCTCTTGTCTTTACTCGTTATTTATCACTCCTTACTCGTTCGATCACCTCTCCCACAACTCCCGCAAAAAGCGCTCTACGAGTCCTCCCACTCCCGTTCCTTCTCCCGCCGCCCCCGTTCCAGCCGATCATCCGAATCTTCCTGTTCTTCCCACTGTCGCCGCTGCTCCTGTTCTTCCCGTTCCTCGCGCCCGTCGCTCATAGCTCCTCCTCGCCCCCCGAGAAGAATCTTAACGCAATTCCACCCTCATCCCCGTTCCCGCGCTATTCACAAACGAAACCTCTTTATTTGTCATCACAACCTCGCCATGCCCACCCAGCGGCAGCACCGGAGCCAGATCCGCCTCGGTCCAGCACACCACTCCCCGCACACACCCCAGCTTCTTTGGAGTCCCCGGCTCTCCACCCCGCTGCACCAGATATCGCCACTCGCCGCCCGTATCCTCCACCAACACATCATTCGAGTAGTTGATAAACACCCGCGCATTCTCCAGCCGAACCCCATCCCGCTCCACCTTGCCCAGCGGATCACGCACAAACAATCGTTGCCGATAAACCACAGCCAGCACAACCAGCAACACGATCCCAACAACCAGCAGTCTCTTCACAAGCCAGCCCATCCCGCCCTCGTCCGCATTCAAGCTGCAGGAAACCGAGGCGAAGTAAATACAAGCTTTCTAACCAAAACTCCCGCATTTGTCTCGCAAAATCCGCACGACGCTCTTACCCGATACCCGATACCC
>DATDHL010000075.1:0-1880 GCA_036521575.1 Edaphobacter sp.
AAAACTACACCGTCAGAAACTCCACCCACTGGTTATGGCTGTTTGCGAACCCCACCTCGGCCCATAGCAATTACGCAACAGACAAGCGTGCGATCAAAGAGATGCTCACGGGGAGCTCTGACGAGCGGAAGGGACCGTGACAGGATTTATCGTCACTCATGCGATGAGACCGCATGAATGGGGCACCCAATGTGTCGGCGGGTTTTTATGTATGGGCCACCCGCCCACCCGAATCTTTGGCGGTTTAGTCAGATGTGGGCCACTCGTCCCTACATCGCTACTGAAGCTCCTATCACCCGCAGCAAAATACAAGCCGACAATACAAGGCCGGCTATGCGAGGAGTCTCTTTGCCAATTGCGCCAAGAATGACACCAAGGAAGCTAATTGGCACCGTCAGAAACAAATAACGAGACTCCCAAGGGTCAAAAGAATGTTTTTGACCGAAGTCTACGTAGACGCTGATGGCAATAGTAAAGACCAAACCCAAGATTCCGCATAGCAAGCTGCCCCAGGCCGCGTAACCCCGCCAGTCTCCTTTGTTCTCTGCGTCATCCATTACGCCTCATTTCGACATTGCGTCCCTTTATGCTCATGTTATCTGGCTCTTCGGCTTTCAAAGATTTCTTCATTATTTGGGGAGTTCGGCTTGGCCTGTGATGGTGAATTTGGTGGTTTGGGTGGTGGAGGTGCCGTTGGGTTGGGAGCCTCCGAGAGAGACGGTGTATTCGCCGGGGAGGATGGTGCGGGTGCCTTTGGAGTCGACCTGGGATAGCTGGCGTGGGTCGATGGTGAGGGCTACGTTGGTGGATTGGCCGGGGTTGAGGTGGATTCGCTTGAAGCCAGCCAAGAGGCGGATGGGGGTTTCGGGGGATTGGGGCTGGGTGAGGTAGAGCTCGACGACTTCGTCTCCGGCTACGGGGCCGGTGTTTTTGACGGTGCCTTCGATGGTGACGGGGGCGCCTGCTTTTACGGCGGCGGATGGGGCTTTGACACTGCTGTAGGTGAAGGTGGTGTAGCTGAGTCCGTCACCGAAGTTGAAGAGGGGCTTGCCGTGGAAGTAGCGGTAGGTGCGGTCCTTCATGGAGTACTCGTCGAAGGGCGGGAGCTGGTCGAGCCCAGCGTAGAAGGTGAGGGGGAGACGGCCGGCGGGGTTGTTGTCTCCGGCGAGGGTTTGGGCGATGGCGGTGCCGCCCTCTTCGCCGGGGTACCAGGCTTCGAGGATGGCCTGCGCGTTTTGTTGCGCCCAGTTGACGGCGAGGGCGCTGCCGTTTTGGAGGACAACGATCAGGGGCTTGCCGGTGGCGGCTACGGCTTTGAGTAGCTCTTCCTGTACGGCAGGGAGGTTGATGGCGATGCGGTCTCCGCCGCTGAAGCCTTCGAGCTTGACGGGCATCTCTTCGCCTTCGAGTGACGGGGAGAGGCCCATGAGGGCGATGGTGACGTCGGAGGATTTGGCGGCCTGGACGGCCTCGTCGCGGAGGGCGGCGGCGGGGGCTTGCCAGGTGAGGTCGATACCGGCGCTGCCGCTGCCGTGGAGGTATTCGAGACGGATTGGGTGGGGTTTGGTGTCGGTGACGGTGATGGGGGCTTCGATGACGGAGCCGCGCTCGCCGGTTCGCTTCGCGCTGCTTTCGAGGATCAGCTTGTCGTCAAGATAGAGCTTGAAGCCTTCGGCGTTTTCGCAGGCGTAGCAGTAGTTGATGCGGACGCCGAGTTTGTAGTCGCCGGGTGCGGGTGGGGTGAAGGTGCCGGTCCAGCGGATGGAGAAGTCGTTGCGCTGGAGGCCGGGGATGGGGACGACTTTATCCCAGTTGAAGTTGATGCGGCGATCGGTGCGGGTGAGGACGGGTGTGCCGCTGAGGTCTTTGGAGTTGAAGTA
>DATDHL010000076.1:0-9253 GCA_036521575.1 Edaphobacter sp.
GTGCGGAAGGTCCAGCAGGTATCGCTTCCAGTCCGTGTCTTCTTCCTTCAGCAGAGGCACCACATCCGGCCTTCGCCACCGCCCCGGCTGGTTCACGTTCCACGTCATCTCCACCATTACGATGTCGCCGAACTTGCCCGATTTGATGTACTCGTACGCCTTCTGATAACTGGGCGTGCTGCGCCGCTGCGTGCCGATCTGCACGACCTGCTTGCTGGCATGCACCGTATCGCGAATCGCACGCGCGTCCTTCATCGTGTGAGCCAGTGGCTTCTCGACATAAGCATCGCGCCCTGCCTTCACCGCTTCCACGCCGTGCTGTGCATGCTGAAAGTCTGCCGTAGCAATCAGCACCGCATCCACATCTTTGCGAGCGTACAGTTCGTCGTTGTTCCGAACCGCATCCACCTTCGCCCCGCATATCTTATCGATATACGCCACGCCATCCTCGCGCCGCTTGTTCCAAAGGTCGGAGATCGCCACGAACTCGAAGTTCATCTCCTTGGCATGGATATGGAACGAGGGAATCAAAGCTTGCTTCATCCTGTCGCCGCACCCAACCACGCCGACGCGGACCCGATCGTTGGCCCCCACAATCTTCGCGTAACTCGTCGCGTTCCACGTCGCAACCGTACCCGCGACCGCCGCACCCATCTTCACAAACTCCCGCCGACTCTTATCCTGCAGTGCCATCATTCCTCCCCGCGTACGTTGTTTTCATGTGCGACCGTTGTCCTTCACCGCCGAAAATCTGGACTCTCAGGTAGCGCGCAAAGTGTACAGAATTGGCAAGAGGTCTGGCCACTAAAAGGAATAATTGAGCGGTAATCGAACATCTGCGTCAACCCCAAGAGGCTCTGGGGACCCTTATGTCGCTCCACTGGCATGCCTTGGAGACATATGAACAAGGACATCCGAGATCCGCATGCCCGAAGAATGGTGTATCCATTCCGCGCGGTTTTCCGCGCAGGCTCTTCAGTGCCGTTTGAAGTACTGAATAGCCCGCTCATGCTCCTCCGCCTTCTCACGGCTGGCAAACGTCCCCAGATTCTTCCGCTTCCCCGTCTTCGGATCCGCATGGCGCGAATAGATCCGGAACTCACCCGTCTTCAATTTTCGAATCATCCCATTCTCCTCTTCCGGTTAAGATGCCCCCGATTTCACCCTCGTTTTCCCCACATCCTCTAGCCATACAATCGACCGTATGGGCCGCATCCGTATACTCTCCGACCTGGTAGCCAACCAGATTGCTGCCGGCGAAGTCGTCGAGCGCCCCGCCTCCGTCGTCAAAGAGCTTCTCGAAAACTCCCTCGACGCCGGAGCCACCCGCATCCGCATCGAGGTCGAAGCCGGCGGCCGCAAGCTCATCCGCATCGTCGATAACGGCCACGGCATGGTCAAGGACGACGCACTCCTCGCCTTCGAGCGCCACGCCACCAGCAAACTCCGCACCTCCGACGATCTTCTCTCCATCGCTACCCTCGGGTTCCGCGGCGAAGCCCTTCCATCCATCGCCAGCGTCTCCCGTCTCACGTTGGAAACCCGCGCAGTCGAAGACGAAGCGGGCACCGTAGTCGAAATTGCCGGGGGCCACATCCACCGTGTCGAAGACGCCGGCCTTCCCACCGGCACCACCATCACCATCCGCGATCTCTTCTTCAACACCCCGGCCCGTCGCAAATTCCTCAAGTCCGAGCAGACCGAGCTCTCCCACATCGCCGCGCTCGTCACCCACTACGCCCTCGCCCACCCCACCAAACACTTCGAGCTTCACTCCGCCACACAAGCCCTCCTCATCGCCCCCGTTGTCCCTCACTCAGGCGACCGGCTCTTCCAGATCTTCGGCAAAGACACCTCCAACTTCATGCTCCCCATCGCCGCCGAACTCGACTTTACCCGAGCCGGCCTGCCCGAGCCGCCCCCCTGGAAGCGCGAACTCGACTACACCCCACCCGAACCCGGCTACCTCCGCATCACCGGCTTCGTCTCCAAGCCCGAGCTGCAAAAGCTCAATCGCAACGCCATCTACGTCTTCGTCAACCATCGCCTCGTCCGCGACAAGCTCATCCTCCACGCCCTCACCGAGGCCTACCGCAACATCATCCCGCCCACATCGTTCCCCGTTGTCCTTCTCTTCCTCGAGATGCCTCCGCAAGAGGTCGACGTTAACGTTCACCCCGCCAAGACCGAGGTCCGCTTCCGTCAATCCGCCTTCGTTCACGACTTCGTCCGCGACACCGTCCGCACCACCCTCATTCAAGCCCGCCCCGCCGCCAGCTTCGCCACCGCCCTCCACAGCCCCCACGGCCCTGAGAGCTCGCTCCTAATCGATGTTAGCCCCCTACCCGGTGGCCCCGAACCACCCATCCTCGACCCTACCCGCGAACCCAACACTTTTGAAAGTCGTCATTCTGAGCGGAGTGAAGAATCCCTGTATTTCGCTGATGCAACCGATACGGCCCAATGGGACCCACAGAGTCCCCCGAGCCAAGTACCGAAATCCCCCAACTACACCCTCGCCGCCCCCCTCACCCCACCCTCCCCCGGACGCTTCGCCTTCCCCGGCCACGCCATCCCTGTAGGCTACGACGACAACGACCCCAACGCCGCAGCCAACGGAACCCCCGAGCAAGCCGACACCCTCTACGCCCTCACGACTCTCAAGCCCCTCGGCCAGTTCCGTGACTCCTTCATCCTCGCCACCAACGAAGAAGGTCTCTGGATCATCGACCAGCACGTAGCCCACGAGCGCATCCTCTTCGAAAAAGTTCTCCGCGAGCGTTCAACCGAACAAGTCCAGCGCCAGCGACTCCTCATGCCGCTGCTCGTCGACCTCCTCCCCGCTCAGATGATCACCTTCGCCGAGATCGCCGAAGAACTCGAACGCAACGGCTTCGAAGCCGAACCATTCGGACCTCGCACCCTAGCCATTAAAGCCGCCCCCGTAGGCCTCGAGGGCATTGAGCTCGAACGCATGCTCGAAGAGGTCCTCGCCGTCCCCGACCGCAACCAGCAAACCGAGAACGCCGAAGCCCACCGCCGCCGCATCGCCGCCAGCATCGCCTGCCACGCCGCCCTCAAGATCAACCAACCCCTCGACACTGCCAAGATCGATTGGCTCCTCAAAGAGCTAGCCAAGACCGAGCACCCCACCGCCTGCCCCCACGGCCGTCCCATAGCCTTGAGATACTCCCACAAAGACATAGCCAAAGCCTTCCAACGCATATGACCGGCGACCGTAACCAACAGATTGAGTGCGGCGCTGTTCTCAGTTAGGATTTGGGAGTGGTAAAGGAGGATGTTGAGATGAGTTCGTCAAGTGAGATGGCTGGGTTGGAACGGTGGTGGCCCCTGCTGCTGATTCTTTTTGGGGTGCTCTTTGTGACAATTCTGGTGTCGTTTTCGCCCACGATCTAGAGAAGAATTCTGCCAGTGGAAAACCACCGGCTCAGACAAGCCATTTAGCGACAAACCCTACACATTCCTGAAAAAGGAGACTGTGTGGGGCTTTTTGCGTTCCGGAAGTCGAGAACAACGCCAGGATCCCTAATGGTGGACCGATACACGATACCTGACTCCGCAAAAATCCTTGTCAAGCCCCAAAACCTTCTAATCCACACAAAACAAGCGAGATAGTATTTGCCGAATCATTTCATCCCATCTGCTCTAATAGAAGTAGGGTTTAGTAAAAGAATGCAGCACTCATCTTCGTTCTGATTTACGCGTAACTCTGAATCGGAAGTCCGGACCTAAAGTGTCTGTTTCGAAGACTTTGAGACTTAAAGTATGGGGTAGGGGTACTCCATAGAATTCACCGACGCGGAACCCGAAGTCATTCACTTTGCGGTATCCTGTAAAGACGCGCAACGGGCCAGGTAACGTACCGAGTCTCACGTCGCTCCACTCGCACCAAAAGATCGTCCTCCTTCAGCCCAGGTTGAAGGATTGCTCACGTATTCTCACAGAGAATCGCCCAGCAGGAAGGCAACACCTTGAGTAACCTAAGCACTCCCTCGGCCGACCAGCTCGCCGCCGCCCGCCTCGCGCACTGGCGCCACAATGGCGACCCCATCCTCACCATCAACATGCTCCGCGACTGGCTCAACACCTCAGGCCTGGTCCTCTACACGCCGCGCGCCCAGCAGCTTCCAACGCCCGCGCCCACCTTCGTAGAGTCCATCCTCGGCGCCGCAAACGCCACGCCCTCTCTGGCCGAGACCGAGCAGCCCCGCAGCCTCCTCGCCCGCCTCATCGCCGATGGCGGAGCAGTCCCGCTCAACCTCCTCGGCTCCCCCACCGGCACCGGCAGCGAGACCCCGGACTTCATCGTCTCCCCGCTGGCCTTCCCCTACATCTTCACCCTCCGCGGCGACAAGGCCTGGAAACAGCCGCCCGTCACCAGCGGCCCGACCAAGGTCTCCCCGCTAGCCCTCGCCGCCTACAACATGCTCGCCGAGCGCATCACCATGAGCGCCTACGACCTCACGACCCAATTAGGCAAGGAGGTCACTGAGGCCGCAGTCCTCCGCGCCCTCACCGAGCTCTGGCAGCACCTCCGCGTCATCCCCATCCCCCAACCCGACGGCGCCCCCACCCAGTGGGAACTCATCACCACCCGCTTCACCAAGCAGATCAAGGCAGGAGCCAACGCCGGACAGCCCACCGCCCTCTCCGCCCTCATCTCCCTCTACCTCGGCCAGACCATCGTAGCCACCGAGGACGAGGTCGAGACCTTCCTCTCCCCCGTTGCGGCCCGCTCGCGCATCCGCGACGTCATCCACGCTCTCATCTCCGCCCGCCAACTCGAGACCATCGCCATCGAAGGCAAGACCGTCCTCCACGTAGCAGGCGAGCTCCCAGCCTTCGCACCCATAGCCACCCCCGCGCCCGACGACATAGACGCCATCGTCCCGACCACTGAGGGCGATACTCCCGAGACGCCGCGCATCACAAAATTCATCCCCAAGCCACGCAAAGTAGGAACAGGATTCATCAACAGACCAGCACCCGCAGGAGCTCCCGACCGCGAACGCCGCCCCTTCAGCCGCGATGCCAAACCCGACTACTCCAAGCCATGGGACGAAGAGAAGCGCGACAGAGCGGTCCGTCGACCCAGGTCCTTCGAGTCCGAGCAGCCCACTGAGCAGGCAGAAGCCTCAACCGGTGAGCGTCCAGCACGCCCCTACGCACGCAAGCCCAGCTTCGACCGCGAAGGCAAGCGCCCGTCCTTTGGCTCCAAACCGTCCTTCGGCTCACGCCCATCCTTCGCAGGTAAGCCTCGTCTAGGCGGAGACCGTCCCACTTTCCGCCGCGATAGCGATTCCTCTGAATCCCGCCCGCCGCGCCGCGACTACGCCCCGCGCTCGGAAGCTGGCTCAGGCGACTCCCGCCCACCGCGCAGAACGTTCTCCAAGCCCGGTACCTTTGACCGCAAGCGCGAAGGCTTCGCCGGCAAATCCTTTAGTCGAGACAGCGATTCCCGCCCACCCCGCCGCGATTTCGGTGACTCGCGTCCGCCGCGCCGCGACTACGCCTCTCGTACCGAAGCCGGTTCAGGTGACTCCCGTCCACCGCGTCGCGAATATTCTGACTCCCGTCCACCGCGTCGCGAATTCTCCGATTCACGCCCGCCCCGCAGAGACTTCGGGGATTCCCGTCCACCTCGCCGTGACTTCGGAGACAGCAAGCCTGCCTTCAGCCGTGACCGCACTGGCCGCAGTGACCGTTCGGAGCAAGGTCCACGATCCGGGCCGCCGTTCCGCAAATTCGACGCGCCTCGTGGCAAATTCCCGGGCGCTCGCAGCGAAGGCTCCGATCGTCCAAGCCGTCCAGCCCGCTCCTTCTCGTCCGAGGGAGCAGGCGATGCTGAAGCAAGACCACGCCGCACCTTTGGAGCAAAGAAGCCGTTCACCAAATCTAGTGAAGGTTTTAGTGACAGACCTAAGAGCTTTGGAGCTAAAGGCAAGCCCGGCGGCTACGCCTCCAAAGGCAAGCCAGACTTCGCCGACTCCAAGCCCTACGGCAAAAAGCCCTTCGCTAAATCCGACAAGCCAGCAGGTAAATTCGCAGGCAAATCGGGCAAGCCAGCCAGCACCTTCGATAAGTTCAAGGACAATAAAAAGCCTTTTGGCAAACGTCCCCCTGCTCGGAAGTACAAATCCGAGTAATATAAGACCGCCGAATGAGCCAGACGAACGAAGTTTCCCAATCGCCCCAGCCGTCTCTGACTGCCAAACGTCATCGCCCCGTCATCGCTATCGACGGGCCCGCTGGCGCTGGCAAGAGCACTCTAGCCGCCCATCTGGCTCGACGCTTCGGTTTCTTGAATTTAGAGACCGGAGCGATGTACCGTGCCCTCGCCCTCAAGGCCATCGAGAATGACCTGTCCTTCGACGAGGAAGCTCCACTACTCGAACTCGCTACCTACACTCGCATTGCCCTTGAGCCCCAAGCCGAGGGCAATCGGGTCCTGCTCGACGGTCAGGATGTCTCGCGCCGCGTCCGCGAAGCCGACGTTACGGCTGCCGCCTCCAAGGTCTCCGTCCACCCACGCCTCCGCGCCTGGATGGTCCAGCAGCAGCGAGCACTGGGTGCCGGGGGAGGCGTAGTCATGGAAGGCCGCGACATCGGCACTGCCGTATTCCCCGACGCCGAGGTCAAAATCTTTCTCGACGCTGCTCCTGAGGTTCGTGGCGACCGCCGGTACCGCCAGGTAACTCCTTCTTTCAAAACACTTAATCCGGATTCTGACCAGCCGGCGTTAGCCACTCCCAACGCACAGGCTTCGGAACAACAACGCCTCAAGCAAGAGGCAATCGTCCGCGATATGAAGGAGCGAGATGAACGCGACCGCAATCGCGCCGAATCCCCGCTCCAACCAGCCGCAGACGCCGTCATCCTGGACTCAACCACCATGTCTTTGAATGAGGTGCTTGCTCAAGCTGAACAGATTGTCCGCTCCCATCTTCCTGCTTAAGCGTCTGACGGAGGGTTTGAGCGGCTTTTGGACAACCCTTCCAGAATCACTGGTTTCGCGGATTGAGTTTGCACTAAAAATAGTGCAAACAAAAGTATTTAGTCGATTATCGAAAAAATACTTGCCAAGTATGCTAACCTTCACTCATCGTTTGAAACAGATTGGTTTTCTGCAAAGCTAGATAATGTACGAACCCCGATTTGGATCTACGGCAAAATTCAGTAGTAAACAAGGAAAGAAACAACATGGAACAGGGAACAGTAAAGTGGTTTAACGATGCCAAGGGGTTTGGCTTTATCAGCCGTCAGAACGGCGAGGACGTGTTTGTGCACTACTCGGCGATCAATTCGAACGGTTTCAAGAGCCTCCAGGAAGGCCAAGCAGTTCAGTTCAACGTAGTAAAGGGCCCCAAGGGCTGGCAGGCTTCGGACGTTCAGCCTCTCTAAGGTTTAGCGCACGTCTTCGACCAAGTTTTGCGGGAGGGATGGCTTAGGCTATCCCTTTGCGCTTTTAATCGACCCTGCTGACATTCAGAAACTACTTTCATCGCGTTCCTTCTACCAGTTTGGGAAGCCTCCGATTGTGGGTTGCCTGCTCGTATGCGTACGCATAGCCTAGCAGGTCGCCATCCTTCCATCGAACTCCGGAAATCTCCAGTCCGAACGGCAAACCATTCGCATAAAAGCCTCCAGGAACTGATACTGCAGGCACTCCGATGCGGTTGACCCATCCGGTTTCGCTGTAGGGGCCGGCAGTGGAGGCTCCTGGTAGCGTCTCATCGTAGGTTGGGATCTGGAGTGCGGGATAGACGAATCCGTCGAGCCGCCATCGTTTGCGGGTTGCTTCGTAGATATCCAACGCTTCCTTTTGCGGTCCGTAGAAGTTAGTCTCGCGGTCGGGATCGGTCTCGATGCTGCGTTGCGTGAGTGCTCCTCCTGTGTCCTTTCCTGGGCGGACTCCTCCTACCATGAAGGCTGGGAAGGTCTGGCCGGTGGCTGCTTCGTACTCTGCTACTGAGTGGTATTGTGATGGTCCGAAGTCGCGCAGGAATCCATCGACGCCTTCTCTGCGGTAGGGGCGCGTGTTCATCTTGCGGGAGATGGCGAAGAAGCTCTCGGGCAGAATCTCCTTGTCGATGATTACCGTTGCTCCTGCTGCTCGCAGCTGATCGATTGCTTTCATAAGGGCTGCTCGCGTCTCTGGTGCGACAGCGCCGCCGTGTGGTGGTGCGTCGGAGCCGGTGCCGTAGACGCTGGGGGAACCTTCCAGGATGAACCAAGGAACAGCGAAGCGCTTTCCCTTAAGGGCGCCCTTCTTCAGGTACTTCGTGTATGGACCGGGTTCTGCCTTCTGCATGTTGTCCTTGGTCCATGCGTCGAGCGGGTCTTCGGCCTGCATGACCTCCAGAGCGATGGCGGCGCTGGTGACGTCTCTGGCCAGCGGGCCTGTGTTGTCGCGGAGCCAGTCGAGCGGGTGGATTCCCGCGATGCTGGTGAGGCCTCGAGTTGGCAGCACGCCTACGAGGCTGTTGTTCGCGGCGGGCTGGCGGATGGAGTTTGCTGTGTCGGTTCCTGTTCCGAGGACGGCGAAGTTCGCGGCTACTGCGGTTGCGGTTCCGCCGGAGGAGCCGCCGGGAGAGAAGCGTGCGTCGTAGGCGTCTCCGGTTCGTCCGCCTGCTGTGCTGACGTTGGTGTCGCTGGCGGCAAAGTCGGGCATGTTGGTCTGGCCCAGCAGGATTGCGCCTGCTGCGCGTAGACGGGCAACAACCATGGCGTCGCGTGGTGCTACGAGTTCCTTGCCAGGGATTAAGTAGCCTTTCCAGCCTGCGCTGGTGATCCAGCCGTAGACGCTGGTGTTGGCCTTCACCAGGATTGGAACGCCCCAGAGAGCTCCGTGCGGTGTGCTCTTTGGCGCGGCGTCTTCCTCAGCGGCTCGGCGCAGGGCGGCTTCGGCGTCAACCTTGAGGAGCGCGCGATAGGTTCCGTCGTAGCGGGCGATGCGGTCGAGATACCACTGTGCGACCTGCGTTACGGTGTAGCGATGGTTTGCGTAGAGCTGCTCGAGTTGGGGGACCGAGATATCCATCAGGTCTCGATCCATTGCAGCTGCTTTGTCGGGTGCTTGTTGCGCTAAGGTGCTGGTTGCGATTGCCATCAGGACGGCAATCCACATCGTGCTGCATCGTCGCATCAAAATCCTCGCTGTTTGATCAGCGTAACAGCGTATTGCGCGAACGGCATCGCTATTGTGGCTGCGGAGGAGATGCGGGTGATTCTG
>DATDHL010000077.1:0-2363 GCA_036521575.1 Edaphobacter sp.
CGAAGCCCTGATGCGAAAAGTAGGCGCACGCGGCCTGCGCATGATCATCGAAGAGCTGATGCTGGACCTGATGTACCACGTGCCCGGTAACAAGAAGGTCAAGGAGATTGTGATCACCGACGCAATGGTGAAGAATCGCGACCTGACGCTACCGATGCTGCTGGAAAAAGCTGGCTAGGTAGTTACTGCGCGCGCAATGGCAAATTTGTTCTCGCGGACCTGCTGACTGGCCCTCCTGCTCATCGTTACGACGTCTGGAGTACGTCGTCTTTCAGAGGCAATCCAGCGGTAATTCCAACGCCAGGCGCACCAGCCTGGTGAATGGCTCGGCATGCAGATCGTGTGCAGCGAGCTAAAGAGGTTGACGTTGACCGGGTGTTCGTAAGCAATTCGATGACACAAAACTACGAGAAAGCTGGCCCTGCGCCGGATCAGGCATTTCTTCCGACCGTGGAGGAGTTCTCTTCATTGCATCACCCGGATGACAAAGGCAGTATCGCAGCGCTCTTTGGTCCGCCCAATCGCTAATCTTTCCACAGATTTGTCTGTCGGGATGGTACCGCAATTTATCTTCCACTTATTTTTTGATCTCGCAATGGTTCCACCCTCTCTTGACTATTCGCGTAAAGCGCCTGAGGAATTACAATCACGTGAAAGCCGCGAGCGCCGAGCTTGCATCGTTATCGGCGTATGAGACGTCTAATTTGGGGAGAGCAATGACAAACCAGGCTAAAGAAACGCTAAGCGGCGAAGTTCGCAAGCTACCGATGATGCCCATTCGTGACATGGTCATCTTCCCTCACATGATGACTCCGTTCGTCGTTGGCCGTGAGTCCAGCGTTCGTGCGCTTGAAGAGGCGCTGTCGGGCGACCGGAAGATATTTCTGGCTACCCAGCACGACGCCTCCGTCGACGAGCCGAACGCCGACGATATCTATCAGACGGGCACGATCGGCAACATCGTTCAAAGCGTGAAGATGCCGGACGGCAACATCAAGGTCCTGGTGGAAGGCGTCGAGAGGGCGCGCGCTACCGAGATCAACGACAACGATGGCTTCTTTGTCGCAACCGTGCGCACAGGAAAGACCCAACTCGAACAGACACCACATGTCGAACAGCTTATGCAGCGAGTTCATTCGCTGTTTGAGCAGTACGTAAAGCTGCAGCAGTCGCTGAACTATGAGACCATGGCGGCGAGCGTGCGCTCCGATGAACCTGCCAAGCTGGCAGACACAATCGCCGCAAACCTGCAGCTCTCCATCGAAGAAAAGCAACAACTGCTCGAGGTCTTCGACCCGGAAGCTCGTCTGGCGCGTGTGGCCGATGTTCTGGACGTCGCCATCGAAAAGCTGAACATGGATCGCACCATCCAGTCGCGCGTGAAGCGGCAGATGGAGAAGGCCCAGAAGGAGTACTACCTCAACGAGAAGATCAAGGCCATCCAGAAGGAGCTCGGCCGCGGGGAGAAGTCCGAGTTTGACGAGCTGAAGAAGAAGATTGAATCCGCGGGCATGCCGAAGGACGTTCTCGACAAATCGCTTCAGGAGTTGAAGAAGCTTGAGGCGATGCCGCCGATGTCGGCTGAGTCGACCGTATCGCGGAATTATCTGGATTGGCTGCTTGCTGTGCCGTGGAAGAAGCGCTCGAAGGAGATTCGCTCGATTGAGCACGCGGAGCAGATTCTCAACGAAGATCATTACGGGCTTGAAAAGATCAAGGAGCGCATCCTCGAGTTTCTCGCTGTGCGGCAGCTGGTGAAGAATCCGAAGGGATCGATCCTGTGCTTCGTCGGGCCTCCGGGCGTGGGTAAGACATCGCTCGGCATGTCGATTGCGAAGGCCACGGGACGCAAGTTTGTGCGGATGTCGCTGGGCGGCGTGCGCGATGAGGCGGAGATCCGTGGGCACCGGCGCACCTACATTGGCGCTCTGCCGGGGCAGATCATTCAGTCGATGAAGAAGGCGGGCACGAAGAACCCGGTCTTCATGCTGGACGAGATCGACAAGATGGCTTCAGACTTCCGCGGCGACCCAGCCAGTGCATTGCTTGAAGTGCTTGATCCAGAGCAGAACACCTTGTTCCAGGACCACTATCTCGACGTCGAATACGACCTTTCGCAGGTGCTGTTCGTTGCGACTGCCAATGTGCTGCACACTATCCCCGGCCCGCTGCAGGACCGGATGGAAATTCTCCGGCTGCATGGCTACACAGAGATCGAGAAACTCGAGATCGCCAAGCAGTACCTGGTGAAGAAGCAGCGCGAGGGCACAGGCCTGACGGAGCAGCAGGTCGTCTTCGAAGACGATGCGCTAAAGCAGATCATCCGCGCCTACACCCGCGAGGCCGGTGTCAGGAATCTCGAG
>DATDHL010000078.1:0-6407 GCA_036521575.1 Edaphobacter sp.
TGCCATAAAAGCTCTCCCGATCGAACAGCTCCGGGCTATCCACAAAATAGTTCTGGACGCCCCAATGAACACCGCCATCAAGAATCCGCACAAACCGGTTGTAAAACGGAAACGGAATCGTCACGCTCTGCAGCACCACCGACGCATCCGGCACAGCCTTCGCCACCTGCCGGTAATACGGCAGAAAGACACTGACCTTGTGCCCCATCTTTGCCAGGGCTCGCGGCAGACCACTCACGACATCAGCCAAACCACCCGTCTTGGCCCATGGTGCACACTCCGATGCTGCAAATACAATATGCATGCTCATCCTTTTGTCTTGCGAACGTTAGTCTATACAAAACAGATGCTGTTGCTGTTGTCCTTGCCTTTCTTGCTTGTCATCCCCGAAGGGGATCTGCTTCTGTCGCCTTTGCTGTTGCCTTTCTTCCTCCCTCACCCAAAATCGTCCTTTCGGCCAGAGCAATGGACAATCTCATTCCCTTACGCAGTGGAGATCCGCGCATTTCATCTTTTGCAGTTGCCTGCTCTTACTCGTTACTCATGACTCGTTACTTGATAAAAACCTTGTCAAGCCCCAAAACATCAAATCCCCACACCAATCAAGCAGATTCGCATCGCCGATTAATTCCACCCAATCCGCTATACTGGTAATAGAGAAGAAGAGAAGCCCCGGCCCACAAACCGGGGCTTTCCCGTCTCTATCGTTTCAAAATCGGTGTCATCGGTTAAGATCGGCGTTAAGTATTTATAATGAATACTTTACCAATAACTTATTTGTTTGCAATACTTTAGCAAAGTACGCCCTTCGCATACTATTGCAAACAATAGACTTACATACCAAGATGGGGGAGGGCGGTACCACCAGAACGAGCATGAAGCATAAGCCAAAACTCGGCCAGAACTTCCTTGTGGACGACGCCGCCCGTCACGCTATTGTCGACGCGCTCGGCGACCTCAGCAACCGCACCGTGATCGAGATCGGTCCCGGCAAGGGTGCCATCACCGAGATCCTCGCCAACCGCTGCCGACGTCTGATCGCCCTGGAACTTGACCGCGAACTCGCACCCGCCCTCGCCTTCCGCTTCCGCAACCAGCCAAACGTGCAGATCATCGAAGCCGACGTCCTCAAAACCGACCTGCGCGACCTCGTCCCATCCACCGAGACCGCCGACGTCATCGGCAACCTCCCCTACTACATCACCTCGGACATCCTGCTCCAACTCTTCGCAGCAGGCAGCTCAGGCATCCTCACCCGCGCCGTCGTCATGATGCAGCGCGAGGTAGCCGACCGAGTCTCAGCCGACCCCGGCGTCCGCGACTACGGCCTGCTCTCCGCCACCGCGCAGATGAACGCCGAAGTCGAGCATCTCTTCACCCTGCCCCCATCCGCCTTCTCGCCCCCACCCGAGGTCTACTCCACGGTCCTGCGCCTACGCTTCGCCCCGCGCTTCACCGAACTAGCCGTAGACCCCACAGGCTTCGACGCATTCCTCAAGCAGATCTTCGCCCAGAAGCGAAAGACCCTGCAGAACAACCTCCGCGCAGCAGGCTACACTCCCCAGCAACTCGCCGCAGCCTGGCCATCGAGCATCCCGGCACAAGCGCGAGCCGAATCCCTGGCCCTCGAGCCCACAGCAGCGCTATATCGTGCACTCTCGACAGGAATCCCCCACGAAACGCTCGCGAACTCAACCCCTACTTAGATCTGGGAGCAGCAGTAGGCGCACTCGGTGCTGGATGAGGCGTATACGACGGATGTGACGCGGCCGGTGGGGGAGCCGTATACACCGGATGTGGAGCGGACGGTGGAGGAGGGGTATACACCGGATGAGTAGCAGCGGGCGGCGGAGCCACTGTACGAGGCATCGGGGGTTGGCGCTCCATCGAACGAGGAGCCATAGGCTGGAAGGTTCGCGGCGCCGGATGGCTTTGCTCGACCTGCCCCTGCGATGGATGCGCCACCGGCCCGGAAGCAGACGCAGGACGCCCCGGCTGACCGGGGGTAGCGGGAACCGAAGGCACGTTCGACCGATAAGCACCAGAGTGCCAACCAGGCGCGGACCGGCCCGGCATCGTCCCCTGAACCGTACCGTGAGTGATCGCGGTGTTCCCCATCACTGGCTGATGACTAGTCCGATCCACCGGAAAGTCCCGCATCAGCGACGCGCCAACAGCACTGCCGCCCCGGGAGGTATAAGCATTGCCAATCGGCCGCAGCGGCTCCACCGTCCGCCCCTCGATGGTATGTGGCCCCCGCGCTACCTGCACCGGCGCTGACGGGAAATGTCCCACATGCACCGGCACAATCGGATGCACCCCACCCGGCCCACGAACAGGCAGCGGATGCGGATGATATCCCAGCGGCGGCCGGACAATATTGATCACATATACCGTGTTGCCAAAGCCCCATCCGCCGAAGCCGCAGTTCGCCCCCGGCATCCAGCCCCAGCCAAACCCACCCCAATACGACCAGTTCCCACACCGATAAGGAGTCCACCCCCACCCATAACCTGAAGCCCAAACATAACCGGCACCCTGAGACCAAACCCAACTTCCAAAACCATAAGGATCAAAACCAGGATCCGCCGCCACCGCAGGTTGCCAAACCGTACCCTGCCCCGGCACGTCATACCAACTCCCATTGGCATCCAGATCCGACCATCCATACCCCTGATCCCCAGCGAAATTGTCTCTCGCCGCAGTCCGGTTCGCAGACTGATCCAGCGCTGCCTGATCCCGCTCCTCATTCCAGCTATCCCACGAGTCCGGCGCGATCTCGTGCGTCAGATAGTAACGGTTGAAGTCAGAAGCATCCGCCGCAAGAGTCTCACCGGCCCGCACATCCGTCCGATAACCCCCACCCTCCTCCGCCGAAACCCGCTCCACATGTACTCTGCCGGTCACAACCGCAATCTTCGCCGGAGGTTCGTCCAGATCAATACGAACCGTAGCATTCTCCACCGGAGAGACCTCGTCGCCCCCTGCGTACAGCCTGTACGAATACTTCGAAGCGGCCCTTAGCTCCGCATAAGCCAGCCCCCGCACCAGGACGAGCTGCGTCTGGAAGGTACCGCCCCCATCCACGCTCAAATTATCCAAACTCAAAGAACTGTTCGGCGTCATCCGAACCAGGCTGCCGTCCTCGAACTCTATCTCGGCCTGTCCATCATCACCCGTCGTCAGCCGCAGCCCCTGAACCAGCGGCATATTCACCTGCGCCGCCTCGCTGCCAGTATTGTCGATATGCTCCACAGAAACACTGCCATGCAGATAGCTCAGCCGAACAGCCCGCTGAGAGGGCGCATCATAACCCCACACCGCGGTAACCGCTCCGGCAAGCCAAAAACAAAACAATCCCACACCAACAACCCACTTCCGACCATGGCGCAAACCAGCACAATCTCTCACGGCAACTCCAGACGTACAGCTAACCATTTGACGTTCGCCCGCAACCTGAAGCATCCTCTATTTATTGTCCTTTGATTGCTCCAGCAGCTTCTCCGCGCGCAATCGTACACGTTGCATTAGAGCTGTGTCACCGGCAATCGCATCCAGCGTCGGCGCGATCGTCCCCAACTCCAGCGCACGCCCCGCCTGTGCTTCGCTTGCTAGGGAGGTCATCTCCGCATCCAGCCCCAGGCGATCGTAGCGATGCAGAAACTCCAGCCGCCGCCCCTCATCCATCGTGAAGGCAATCGCGAGAAACATATCCGTCAGCAGCGAGACATTCTTGTTTTCCGAGAAGTTATAACCGCACGAACCCTTCCCATCGCCACCCACGTAGCTCAGCGTCTTGTCGCCGGTATTAGCAATGTTCTTCGCCTTCGAAGCACACTCGATATTGAAGAAGTTGACCGCCCGTGCCGCCTTGAAGATCTTATCCGTCGTCGCCAGGCTCAGCGTGATCGGCCGATCAATACGCTTTCCCCCCACATACTGCACAGCCGAGCTGGACTGCATCGACGGCGCCACCTGAGCCTCATCCGCCTGATATCTTCCCGAACCATCCTCGCGCAGCACGATCATATAGTGCGGCACCGGCACACCTTTCCTATCAAACTGGAAGCTGACCTCAGGCTTTGTCGCGACGGTATCAGCAGCCAGCGTAGCCGTCTGCGCCATCAACCCAATCCCGGACGACGCCCCGAAAACTGCACCCAGCAAAATCCACCCTCTGCGCCTCATCGTCCAACACCCTGTAATTGCTGTGTCTGCGCCGTATGGATGTGACAGATCGCAATCGCAAGAGCATCCGCTGCATCGGCTGAATCAAACGCCTGATCTAGCTCGAGCAATCGCGCCACCATAAACTGCACCTGCTCCTTAGCAGCCAGCCCATACCCCACAACCGAACTCTTGATCGACAGCGGCGCATACTCAGCAACCGGCAGCCCGCAGCTCGCAGCTGCCAGCATCGCCACACCACGCACCTGCCCCAGCTTCAGCGCTGACTTCACATTCGCTGAAAAGAAGACCTCTTCGATGGCCACAACCTCCGGCTGATGCAACGCAAGCAGTGCCGTCAACTCCGCATAAACCTGCCCCAGCCGCTGCGGTGTCTTCTCTTTTTTGCTGAGCCGGATCGTCCCTGCAGCGACATGTACCAGCCGAGGCATCCGCGCCACCGAGTCCACCTCAACCACACCATAACCGGTGAACTCCGTCCCGCAATCGATGCCAAACACTCGCATGGGCGAAGTGTACTGCATTTCGAACCATGTTCCGACTGGCGAACTTGAGTCTAGCGAGAAATCCCCTCAAGCGGCGAGCTAGCCGTTGCATACAGCTTCCGCGGCATCCGCCCCGCCAGAAACGCCTGCCGCCCCGCCAGCACAGCATGCTGCATCGCCTCAGCCATCAGCAGAGGATCTTTCGCCTGTGCAATCGCCGTATTCATCAGCACGGCGTCGAAGCCAAGCTCCATCGCAACCGCTGCATCCGACGCCGTTCCAACGCCCGCGTCCACAATCAGCGGAACCTCGGTAATCATCTCCCGCAATATCCGCAGGTTCGCCGTATTCTGCAACCCCAGCCCGCTGCCAATCGGAGCCCCCAGGGGCATCACCGCCGCCGCACCCGCATCGATCAGCCGCTTGGCAAACACAATGTCATCTGAGGTATACGGCAAAACAGTAAACCCTTCCTTCACCAGCACCCGCGTCGCTTCAAGTGTCGCCTGAACATCCGGATACAGCGTCTGCTGGTCCCCAATCACCTCGATCTTCACCCAGTCCGAGAGCCCCACCTCACGCCCCAGCCGAGCCGCACGAATCGCCTCTTCAGCCGTGTAACAACCAGCCGTATTCGGCAGCAGAAAGTACCGCTGCGGATCAATAAAGTCCAGCAGCGATTCACTCGACCGGTCAAGATTCACCCGCCTTACCGCGACCGTCACCATCTCCGCACCCGAAGCCTCAATCGCTGCCTGTGTCTCCGGCCCATCCTTGTACTTTCCTGTTCCGACGATAAGACGTGATTGAAAGGCCCTGCCCGCGATAACCAGAGGTGTCATAGCTGCCATTCTAAAGCCAAACACAAACGGCCCGCGTTCCATCAAGGAACCACGAGCCGTCCGTCGGTGAACTGTTGAGATTGACCGGAGGCGTCCATGCTCGGACTTGGCCTCGGCGTTGAACTTTCAGCGAACTGAAGACCGCCAGGACTAGAGCAGGACGCTCTAAGCCTCAGTCACCTCACGCGTTGTGATGCAACTATTACTGTCAATTTTCATAGGCTCGATCATCCTCCTTTCCCGTGTAGCGCAAGGGTACGCCATCCCATACCAGCAATCAAGTTGACTGCGCCTAACCCTGTCCTCTTCATCGCGGGGTGTCAATTTTCAACAAAATTGGAATACCTAAGAATGGGCTGGTGCGCTGATTTCAACAAATTCTAAAACGGTTAGTATCGAGAGAATTCTTATAAGAATTTGATTTTTCACTTCCTCCCAGGAGAAGAAATGCGCATCAAAAGCGTTTCGATCAGCAACTTTCGCTGCTATCAGCAGGAAATCTCGGCCCAATTTTCAGACCCTTAGGCTCGTTTTTTGGAGACAGGCCACCCCTTTGTGATGAAATGCATGTCCTGCTACACTAACGTCATTTGAATCAATCATTTACTGATAGATAATCGGTCGTCTGCAAATGGTTTGGCCAATTCCCTTCAGTCAATTCGTCTGACCTTGGAGAACTTAGTGATCACGCTTCCACCCTACCTCGGTGCGTCTTTCCACAAGACCGATATACAGGTTCATTCATTACGGGATCTCAACTGGGAAGGCCCTTTTCACCCGATATCCCAAAGGGAAGCCTTCGCCAAAGCGCTTGTTGCGTGCTGCAGACGAACGGGTCTAGATGCGATCGCCATCACCGATCACCACGATCTCTGTCTGTGGACATATGTTC
>DATDHL010000079.1:0-7188 GCA_036521575.1 Edaphobacter sp.
TCAAACAGAATCCGAACTATCTGCGGCCCCGTCGCCGCCGCCCGCCACCCCGTCGTCCCATCCTCCGCCAGAGCACCCTCAATCGGAAACGCCGGATCCTCGGACGTCATCTCCACCCCCGCAATCTTCTCCAGGTCGAGCCACTCGTCACCCTCAATATGCTTCGCCGCCGCCTCGTTTGTAATCACCAATTTCCGCACACTCACCTCCCAAACACCAGCGCCAAGCATACGCGAACCACCCGGACACGTCACCCAAAAATAAAGTGGGGTCCAGAACCGAAGTCCAGACTTAAGCTATTTACTTTGAAGACTTTGAGTACTTTTGACGGGGAGGGGAGAAAGTCACAATCCAACCCCCAAACGCGTTCGCGGATCCAAATAGTCCCTCAAAGCATCCCCAATAAAATTGAACGAAAGCACACAAAGCATCACCGCCATAGCCGGAAAAAACACCAGATGCGGCGAGTCAAACAGATGCGACCGCGCATCATTCAGCATCGACCCCCAGCTAGCCGCCGGCGGAGGAACCCCCAACCCCAGAAAGCTCAACGTAGCCTCCGCCAGCACCGCGCCCGCCATCCCAATCGCCGCCTGCACAATCAGCGGCTGCAGGATATTCCGCAGCACATGCCTCCCCATAATTCGCAGATCACTCGCCCCCAGCGCCCGAGCCGCCTCCACAAACTCGCGTTCCTTGACAGCCATAACCTGCCCCCGTACCAACCGCGCATACCCCACCCACCCCGAGATCGCCAGCGCCAGAATCACATTCACCAGCCCCGGCCCCATAAACGCAACAAATGCAATCGCCAGCAAAATCCCCGGCAACGCCAGAAACGCATTCGACACATACACATTCAGCACCGTATCGGTCCACCCACCATAAAACCCCGCCAAACCACCAGCCACCAGCCCCAGCGCCAGCGACAACCCCACCACGCTCACCGCCACCACCAGCGAAATACGCGCCCCATACAGCGTCCGCGAAAAAATATCTCGCCCCAACTCATCAGTCCCAAACCAATGCGCCGCACTCGGCCCCATCAACCGCCCCGTCAAATCCAGCCGTGCCGGATCCTGAGGAGCCAGCCAAGGAGCAAACACTGCGCAAACAACAAACACCACCAGCAACCCCAACCCAATCGCCGCCAAAGGCTGCCGCCCAGCCCGATGCAACAGTCCCATTTTCACGCCATCACTCATCCGTCTCAGAATGAGGTCAAACAGCAGAGAAGCGCAAGCTCTCATCCCTCGATACTCATCGGTATCCACCCATTCAATACTCGCGGCTGGAATGATTGTTGCCGTTACACTGCCAGAAGTGCGCATCCTGATCTTCGGCCTCAACTACTCCCCCGAGCTAACCGGCATCGGCAAATACACCGGCGAAATGTCCTCCTGGCTGGCCGCCCGAGGCCACGAAGTCCGCGTCATCACCGCTCCCCCGTACTACCCTGCATGGAACATCCGCGAAGACTACCGCAACACCCTCTACCGTACCGAAAACCCCACCAGAAAAAATCCCGCTGAACCCGTCGTCTACCGAACCCCGCTCTACGTCCCCGCCCGCCCAACCGGCATCAAGCGGGTCCTGCACCTCGCGTCCTTCATGCTCGGCAGCCTCCCCGTCGTCGTACGCCAGCTCTTCTGGCAACCCCAAATCGTCTTCACCGTCGAGCCCACCTTCTTCTGCGCCCCCATCGCACTCCTCGCAGCGCAGGCCACCGGTGCCGCATCCTGGCTTCACGTACAGGATTTCGAAGTGGACGCCGCCTTCGACCTCGATCTCCTGCCCGCCGAAGGTCCCATGCACGCCCTCGCCCTCGGCCTTGAGCGCCGTTTCACTCAATCCTTCACCCGAGTCTCCAGCATCTCCCGCAAGATGGTCGAACGCGTCCTGACCAAAGGCGTCTCATCATCCAATGCCATCCTCTTCCCTAACTGGGTCGACATCGAAGCGATACACCCCCAGCCTTGCGCCACCCTCAACCCTTACCGCCGCGAACTCAATCTCGAAGGCAAAGCTCTCATCCTCTACTCAGGCAACATGGGAGCCAAGCAAGGTCTCGAACTCCTCGCCCCCCTCGCCCAATCCTTCGAACACGACTCCCGCGTCCACTTCCTCTTCTGCGGCGACGGAGCCTTCCGCGCCCAGCTCGAATCCCTCGTAGCTCACCGCTCCAATGTGACACTTCTGCCCCTACAACCGCTCAATCGCCTCAACGACCTTCTCAACGCCGCCGACATCCATCTCCTTCCCCAGCGAGCCGGAGCCGCCGACCTCGTCATGCCCTCCAAGCTCACCGGCATGCTCTCAAGCGGACGCCCCATCATCGCAACCGCCGACGCCGACACCCAGGTGGCCCACGTAGTCCGTGGTCAAACTCCCGACCAATCCTGTGGCCTCGTAGTCCCCGCCGAAGACCCCCAGGCCCTCCACGCCGCCGTCACGACTCTCATAGAGGATCCAACACTCTGCGCCCAGCTCGGATCTAATGCCCGCACCTGCGCTGTTAAACATCTTGGAAAACAACAAGTCCTCGAGCGGTTCGAACGCGACCTGCAATCACTCATCAAGTAAAAAACGTTTCCGCGGAGATTCTGCCTTTTTACTGTCTGCTCTTGCACGATCTGCCGAATCATCAAATAGATAAGAATTGCCACCGAGCGTCATAACGCAGCACAACGGCTGTTATTCACTTAAATTCTGCGTCAAAATCGTCCTAATCCAAGGCGTAGATGGCCAGGCCGCTGAGGAGTTTGGGGTAGAAGTCGGTGGATTTTTGCGGCATGACGTCGCCAGAGAGGGAGACGTCTTTGAGCTGGTCGAGGGTGATTGGTTTGATGAGGAAGGCTACGTCGGCTTCGCCGCTGTCGACCAGGCCGATGGCTTCATCGGCTTCGCGGATGTAGCGGACATTGCCGAGGCGGGTGATGGTCTCCTGGTCGAGGCCGAGGAGCTTGTCGAGGATGATGCGGTGGAGCTGGACGACGTCGAGCTGGCGTTGGCGGGCTGGGAGGTCGCTGAGTGCGGCAGCGATGACTTCTGGTTTGGGGGTCAGGAGGTAGTTGCCGTCGCCGGTGGCGGCGAGGAAGACTGTGCCTTTGGTGTCGTTGAGTGCGTTGAGGTCGGGGGCGTCGAGTTCCTTGATATCGAAGTAGGCGCTGGCCTTGGTGATGAAATCGGGCGAGCTGAAGCCTTCGAGGCCGTGGACTACGCGATGGGTGGGGAGGATGGTGATACCGGGGGCGTCCATGTTGACGAAGGTCATCATCATCGCGGCTTCGGGGAAGGCCGGGGTGGGGAGATGACCGGAGGGGAGTTCGTGGTCGGGGTCGAGGGGGTGGTTGAGGGGGAGTTTTAGCTGGGCGCTGCGCTCCTTGGCGTAGGCGACGGAGGTCTCGTAGCGGTGGTGGCCGTCGGCGATGATGAGCTTCTTATCTGCCATGGCGGTGACGATGAGGTTAATGAGATTCGGGTCGGTGAGCTTCCAGACGCGGTGGACGACGCCGTACTCGTCGGTGATGGAGAGGTCGGCCGGGTTGTCATCAAAGCCGTTGGGGCCTTTTGCGCCGAAGATGAGTTTTTCGGCGGTAAAGGCGGGGTCGGAGTAGAGCATGTAAATCTGCTCGCAGTAGGCGCGGGTGGCCTTGAAGAGGCTCATGCGGTCGGACTTGTGCTTGGGGAAGGTTTGCTCGTGGCGGTAGACGACCTTGTCGGCGTAGTCGTAGAGGTGGCCGAGGGCGATGAAGCCACGGCGCTCGCGGACCTCGTCGGTGTGGGGAACGGTGTAGGTCTGGGAGTACCCGTAGAGGGCGGGCTCAGATTCTTCGGCAAGGATGTGCTCCTTACGCCAGGCGCGGAGGGTGTCGGCGGCGCGAGTGTAAACGTTCTCTTGCTCGGTATCGTTGGGGAAGTGCTTGCCGAGGATGACGCGGATGAGGTTGTAGGGACTGGCCTCGTAGTAACGCTCCTGCATGGCGGGGGTGATTTTGTCGTAGGGCTGGGTTACGACGTCTTCCATGTTGACGCGGGCAGGGTCGTAACGGAGGGCGCGGAAGGGGTAGATGCGAGCCATGCTTTTTTGATCTCTCCAGACAAGCGGTATGGAGTGATTGTACGGGGGATGGAGGGAACGAGATAGGAGAAGGGGTAGGCACACCTGGCTGGGCAGTTTGCATCCAATGGATTCCAGGGCCAAGCGGTGACATTCGGATGACAAATGGGTAGGTGAAGAGGTCTATCATTCGTGGACGTTGATAGATGTTGGTCTGCGGAACCTGATAGTATGCAGAGTTTTCAGGTAGGTGTGCGATGCTTGCGGAAGAGGCCGGTCAGGTCGCAAAGAAGGTGCAGGGCCCCTTTATGCGGAATGGAATAAATAGACAGCAGCGGTGGTTGATGGGAACGCGGACGGTGCGGGCGGTTGTGGCTGCGATTGTCTGCGCAGGGCTGTGGGCGGGAACGGGTGTTGGCGTCGGATGGGCCCAGGAGAATCCTCTGGGCGAGGTGCATACGCAGCCTCCGCCTCCTCCACCGAAGACGCCGGAGGATTCAAAGCCGGTGATCGAGGGTGCAAACAATGCTGCCGCATTGGCGAGCTCGCGACGGGACGCCAGGATCCGTGTGGACGTGAACCTGGTGTTGGTGCCGGCGACGGTGACGGATCCGATGAACCGGCTGGTTACGGGGCTCGAGAAAGAGAATTTCGAGGTCTACGACAACAATGTTGGGCAGGTGATTAAGAGCTTTTCGACGGATGATGCTCCAGTGACGATTGGGATTGTATTTGACCTGAGCGGGAGTATGACGTCGAAGTTTGCGCGAGCACGAAAGGCGCTGAGCGAGTTTTTGAGGACATCCAATCCACTGGATGAGTTTTTTGTGGTGGGGTTCAACGACAAGCCTGCGGTGATTGTGGACTACACGTCCGACGTGGATGATGTTGAGGCACGGATGGTGATGTTGAAGCCGGAGAACCGTACGGCGTTGATCGACGCGGTGTACCTGGCAGTGAATAAGCTGCGGCAGGGAAAGTACGATCGGAAGGCTCTGCTGATCGTCTCCGATGGGGGAGACAACCGGAGCCGCTATACCGAGGGTGAGTTGCGCCGGATCGTGCGAGAGAGCGATGTGCAGATCTACTCGATCGGGATCTTTGACCAGTATGCGCCGACTCAGGAAGAACAGCTGGGACCGCTGTTGCTGACCGATATCTGCGAGATGACCGGAGGGCGACTGTTCCGCGTTATGGATATTGGAGATCTGGGGGATATTGCTTCGCGAATCAGCGCGGAGCTGCGGAATGAGTACCTTATCGGGTATAGGCCGTCAGAGGTGAAGCGGGATGGGAACTGGCGTAAATTGAAGATACGGCTGGTGCCGCCACCGGGGCTCCCCCCGCTGACGGTGCATAATCGCCAGGGGTACTATGCACCTTCGCAGTAAGGTTTTTCGACCGCTGGTGTTAGCGGGATTATTGATAGTGACTCCCTGCGTGATGAGCGGTGGGACACAGCAGCCCGCGGCACAGCAGACGCCTAAGCCATCTGGCTCTCAGCCGTCGCTTACAGTGGATCGCGATCCTGTGGCTTCGCCGGATCCTGACCCGCCTGCGCAGCCTGCTACGGGACCCGCACAGGGGATTGGGCTGGGGCCGATTTCAAAGGGTGCGGGGGGGAAGTACACGCTGCGGACGGATGCGTACGAGGTGCGGCTGAATGCTTCGGTGTTTGATGGTAGCGGGAAGTCGATTCAGACGCTCGGCAAAGATGCCTTCCATGTGTATGAGGATGGGGTTCCGCAGACGATTGCTTCGTTTCGGCATGAGGATTTGCCGGTATCGCTGGGGATATTGATCGATAGTTCAGGGTCGATGTATGACAAGCGTGCAGCGGTGGAGAAGGCTGCGCTGGACTTTGTGAAGCTTTCGAACCATGAGGACGAGGCGTTTGTGGTGGACTTCTCGTGGGAGGCGTTCATCGACCAGGACTTTACGAGCGACATCAGGAAGCTTCAGGATGGCCTGGGGTATATCAAGTCGAGCGGGGGGACGGCGATCTACGATGCGCTGGTAGCTTCGGCCGACTATCTGACGAAGAACGCGAAGCATCCGAAGCAGGTGCTGCTGGTGATTACGGACGGCGAGGATAATGCTTCGAGCGCGTCGCTGGAGCAGGCGATTCGGAGGATTCAGGATCTGGATGGTCCGGTGATCTATTCGGTAGGACTGCTGTTTGGTGAAGATACGGACAAGCGCGAGTCGAGGCATGCGAAGAGAGTGCTGGAGACACTGAGTGAACAGACGGGTGGAGCGGCTTATTTTCCGCGGTCGTTGAAGGATGTAGATGCGATTGCGGCGGCGGTAGCGCAGGACATTCGGACGCAGTACACGATTGCGTATCATTCGACGAAGTCGCCGACGCTGGGTGGGTACAGGCAGGTGCATGTGGATGCCAAGTCGAAGGACTTCGGTAGGCTTTCGGTGAGGACGCGGAGTGGGTACTATCCGAAGGTGCACGAAGAGGCGGGTGATGCGAAGGGTGGGGCGGCGGCGCTCAGCGGGCAGGGTTTGAGCAACTCGGGGACGCGGCCCTGATGATGCGTGTGGCGGAGAGTGTTCTTGATTTGGTGGGGAAGACACCGATGGTTCGGCTGGTGGGATTGGAGCCGGAAGGTGGCGCTGAGATTTGGGCCAAGCTGGAGTATCTGAATCCGGGCGGTAGTGTAAAGGACCGGGCTGCGCTGGGGATCGTTCTGGATGCCGAGCGGCGTGGTGTGCTGCGACCGGGTGGGACGATTGTGGAGGCTACAGCGGGCAATACGGGCGTCGGGCTGGCGCTGATCGGGGTGAATCGCGGGTACAGGGTGGTGCTGTACGTTCCGGAGCAGTTTGCGGAAGAGAAGTGCATGCTGATGCGCGGGCTGGGGGCGACGGTGATTCGGACGCCTGAAGGCGAGGGGATGGCTGGTGCAATTCGGCGAGCGCTACTGTGCGAGCGGGAGACTCCGGGGGCCTTTGCGGCGTTGCAGTTTGAGAATCCGGCGAATCCGGACTTCCATGAGGAGACGACCGCGGTTGAAATTTGGGAGCAGATGGATGGGCGCGTGGATGCTTGGGTCTCGGGAGTTGGGTCGGCGGGGACGTTTACGGGCGTTGGGCGGTTTTTGAAGCGGGTGCGGCCG
>DATDHL010000080.1:0-5205 GCA_036521575.1 Edaphobacter sp.
AACCGATGCGCAGTGGACGGCAGCCAACTCGCACCTCACCGTGCAAAATACTTCTCCTGGCAAAAAACCTTAGCGTTGCCAAGTCGCGTTCCTGATGCACACCGATTCTTCGCTTGGGCTGACTTTGAATCACGGGCGCAACCTCAAGGTTAAGACGTTGTCGTTATTGATGGCGATCTTGCACATGGATGCTTCCTCAACCGGATGGGGCTTATCTGGTGTTCAGTTCCTATCCCAAACCGAGAAAGTTGTTGAAAAAAGGGAAGGACTGTTCTTCGAGAGATTTAAATGCCGGTATAATACTCCGCCAGATCGCCTCGGCACAAAAATCACGCAATCCCTCACACCGTGCAAGGAATGCTGATGTTCGCTGTTAAGCAAAGCGTCACTGATACTCTATCGATCACACCCAATCTCTTAGCCGCCGTTATCCTCGGCGCGATTATTGGGCTGGAACGGCAATATCGTCAACGCTATACGGGATTGACAACTCATGCCTTGGTGGCGCTCGGGGCCGCTGCATTTACTTCCCTGGCCATTCTGCTCGAAGGGACGCCAGACATTCGGATGGGTGCCCAGGTAGTTACCGGGATAGGATTCCTGGGCGCTGGCCTGATCATGCGTGACGGTCTCAGCGTTCGGGGACTTAGCGGTGCTGCGACGGTGTGGGCGACCGGCGCCGTCGGCACATTGGCCGGCTACGGTCTGTTGTTGGAGGCCACCGAGGCCACGTTGTTCGTCCTTTTGATCAACGTTACGATGCCTCGGATCGGGGAATTCATCGAGCAGTACTTTCCCGAAAATGAAGCGGTTGAACGGTTCTACATCGTCGAACTAAAATGCGCGGCACACGATGAAGCAGCTGTCCGCACTAAGCTTCTCCAGGCGATGAACGTTAGGAAATTGCGTCTCCGTGGGCTGGAAAGCCACGCTTTGAAAGACATCGGCCAAGTCGAAGTTGAGGCCGTTGTCCATAGTGCGCGACAGGAAGATGAGTTACTTGAGCAACTTGTCGGTGACCTAAGTTTGTCGCCGCTTATTTTCTCTACCAAATGGACGTCGACTACGCCTCCAGAATGAAGTTTTATAGCCGTCACCGAGCTTGAAGCCCTCGACCTTTCCAAATCGGAAAGGTAGTCCGACGATATGTTTTGGCGCTTTCGCTCTTATTTAATTTGACCGGCAAGATCGCGAACGGCCTGCTCGTTTTGCTGCAATGAGCTTCCGTGGAACCGTTCGAGTGTATCCGGCAGATACATATGACGCACCTTGAAGTAGAGGCTTCGCGCGAACCAACCCAACAGTGTCATCAACAAACTCTGAGCCATGTACCTCATGGCTCCAAGCTCCTTCGTCAATCGGTGTAAGAATCACGGGAGCCATTCTCTTGTTTGGTCGTCAAATTCCATGGTAGGAATCGCTTTCTCGATGACGAGCCTAGTAACCGCGTCAGGGCATCAGCTAAGCGCACCACCTATGGCGATCCGCCCCCGAACGATTCAACTTAAAGTTCTTGGAATGTTGGGTTTGACCCTTGACAAATGATCAAATAACTACAGCTCTTTTTTGACGCAGTGAATCTAATGAGTATGGACAGGCCGATCCTTGAAGAGTGCCCTTCATCAAACCTTTTAGAATGTGTTTTACGGGAGACTAAGCGGTGCCGTACTGGCGGAAATGGCAGCCGGACATCTGTCCACGTATGACCGGGCTACGGTCAGCCCCCGGGTGTCAAGTTCATTTTTGAATCTTTGGCTAGCGATTCCGGGCAATTTATATCGATTCGAACGCTTTGAAGCCTCGGACGCAGTTGTTATTTATGGGTTTCATAATTTCTCTCTTGGAGTAAGATTTCAGCCCATGCTGACATCATCCGATTCATCCTCAACTACTCTGCGCGGCTCCATCCTGGCGCCGATTCAGTTCGATGTGTGCGAAGAGATACGCCTCGAGCTTCTCCAGGAGATTATTGAAGCGCGTCCTGTTGCCCAACCAACTTTGAAATATTCAGCGACGGCATACATCCGCTATGAACGGCCCCCCTTAGTAGAACCAACCGAGACGTTAGTGCTTGAATCCGGCGAAAGGATTCAAGCACAGATCAAGTACTACGACTATGGCGTACTGAGCGTTGTCTTCCAGTTGCCATTTGAGGGTGACTGGGAGACGGTGATTCATCTTGCTGGCCGCTGGTTGGGGGACGTGGATTTCGCAGACCGCGCCAGCCGCATTGTTCGCCAGAAGCTCGCAATCGCAACGCCTGCGCTCGTCAAGCCATATCCAAAGCGGCTGAGCGAAGACTACTTTATCTTCCACGTGCGCGAAATCGACGGTTCGCCCACTGCCGATCAGCTGATTCATCGGCATGGTCCACAGATTGCTCAGATAGTTCGGAGAGAAGTCGCCGAACTTGCCCAGAGCGAATGCGATGAAGTGTTGCAGTCGCACATGTCCTACTACCCCAACGATCTTGCTGTGATCGGCTGGAATGCCGCGTTTATTTATGACTCCGCTCCAGGTGCGGAGACGTCGATCCAGTTATTGGAGCATGCCAACTCCCAGCTTTTGCAGTTCCGGCACTACGATGCGGTCCTCTCAGAGGAACTGGTCCGCGTCTACAAGTCCTTCGAGAAAGGAACCGGGATATGGGCCCGCTGGCGGCTAGCGCGATCCGCAACCGGACTCCACACTGCGATGCTGGATGTAATGGAGCTGTCTGAGCATGCTGAAAACGCCATCAAGTTTCTCGGCGATACGTTTTCGGCCCGTCTTTACAAGCTTGCCGAGTCGAAAATAGGGGTTCCCGATTATAAGACTCTGGTCACACAAAAGATGCGTACGGCTGAGGAGCTGTACGGATTCATGGTCAGCCAGTTTAATAAAAGCCGTGGCTTTATACTCGAGGTAACAGTCGTTGTCATTTTAATCATCGAACTGCTTAGGGGTATTGTTCCAATCTTGCGATAGGATCCTGAAATTAGACTGTGCCCTGTTGTGAGATCGTCGAGGATGTGTAAAGGATCTCTCCGTGCGGGGGAAGAATGTAGATAAAATAGTTTTCCGCACCCTCAGTCGTCTCAAGAAGTTCGCAGTGATCTTTTTCGCCATGGATCAAAAGAGGTGTAACACCAAGTTGCTCGGTAGCTTCGAAACGCTTTTGAGATCAATAGTGGGGGTCGATGAGAAATGCTTCTTTGTCCACCGGGTAATTTTACTGCCGAGACTGATTGGTATTCTCTGGCTCGATTTTCGTGTGGTCCTCCCTTTTGGTTGCTAGCGACTAAGGCCAAAACTCTCAAGGCCAGGCAATGTTCGCTCGAGTGATTGGACGAGCGACGTGTCTTTCGTAAGAACGCTCGCCCGCGGCTGGATGCTCGTACTGCCGGACGTGTAGATACTGAGGTCGCGGGTATAAGGCGAGAGGTTGGAAAGCGCCGTGGGCTCGAGGTTTTCGCCCGTCGCAAGGACGCGATCTGCGGAGAAACGCTGGTTGCCGTCTACGACGTAGCCGTAGTCGATATGGCGGGCCTTCTCTGGATTCAACTCGGCCGCCCTGCCGTTATCGAGCCTCAGGGCAATGCTGTTGTCTTCGGCGATCCGTTCGATGGTGGCGAAGTCACCGAAGCGGATACGCTGTTCCCAATTGGATTTGGTGAACTGGATGCGGTCGCCTTCGGCCAAATCGCGGGCTTCCTCGCGGTACATGGTACTTTGAGCGGTCTGCTGTTTCAGGAGAGCAGGGTTGTAGGCTACCTGTTCTCCCTCTCGCGTCTCGATGGTAAGCAGGTTCTTAGTCGGGTCGGTAGCAATTACGGTTGCGCTGCTGTTGCTGGCGATGCCGTGGGTTTCGGCGCTTCCTGTCTTGTACTGAATCAGGTCGCCTGGGGCATAGCTTGCGGCGAGCTTGGGATGGGAAAGCTCCTGCTCGACAAGGATGGGAAGGCTGCGGCTGTTGGTTGCGACGGTGCCTCGCGCCTGTAGATCGGCGCGGATGAGTTGAGTAAGCTCTTGCCGCTCGACCGGGTCGGGCGCGAGCACGACGGTTCTGTCCGGTTGCGCGGCGTAGTCCAGCGCGACGGCAGCAAGGCGATGATCGGCTCCTGCGTACTCATGGATGCGGCCCTGCTGCTGGAGCAATTCGGTCGCCGCACCTGTTCGGTGGCTTCTCAGAGCGTCGATTGACTGGCGAACTTCTTCGCTATCGCTCGATTGGCGAAACTCGACAGCGGCGGTCTTGGATACGTCATGGGCGAGCCTTTCTCCCAACGTCTCGGCGTTGTTGGTGTATATATGAGCGTCTTCCGAGGCGCGTGAGATGGCAACGTAGGCAAGCCGGGTGTTGATGAGGCTGCGAGCCGAATCGGTGTCAATATTGGCGAGAACGCGCTCTGCCGTAAGTCCCTGCGAACTGTGCGAGGTCACGACGTAGCCATGCTCGAAATGCCGCATCTCTTGAGGATCAAAGGTCACCGTGCGCTGTACTTTGCCGTCCAGCCGCACGCTGATCTCTTCTGGTTCCACGTGGGTGATCGTTCCGAGACTCCGGTTAGCTATTCCAAGGTCTTTATCGGACGCCGTGAATTGGATGCGGTCGCCGGTGGCGAACTCGCGTAGCGCTTCCTGATGCACATTGACGCCGCGAAGCCGGCGCGGGTCGTAAGTAACGCTCGCCCCATTGTCCAGTTCGACCGTCAGAGTGTTCGCTTTAGCATCAACCGATTGGACGGTAGCGAAGCTGTGGCCTCGGGCTGGTCCGGAACCGTAGCCGATTCAGGGAACGGTGGCGGTGTCTTGCTGTTGGGTTCCTGCATGGCTACAGTCCTCCTCCTCCGTTGCGATGAAACTCGACCTTTTGCTTGCCGATGGCGAGGTAACCGTCCCCTACCAACTTGGGCACGGTTGTCACGCGGCACTCAAATCGCGGAAAATGCACTGTGAGGCCCGGATACTGCACTAAAATCGCGGAATTCAGAGCGTGTTTGTATTCAAATCGCGGACAAAGTGGATGGGAGCGGTCGCCCATACAACGAGTCTCTCCGGGTAATTTGCGCGAGGGCTGACGCAAGACTCCGTTGAAGGGAGGACGGCCAGGCGCGGCTGACGCGAGCGAGATTCCGACGGGCCTCGGGAGTCAGCGGAAGCAGCAGCGACTTCCATACTTTGAGACTGTTGCGATAGCGAGCCCGGCGCTCGTACATGTCGCAA
>DATDHL010000081.1:0-1776 GCA_036521575.1 Edaphobacter sp.
CACGATCCAGAGCAGCCTCAGCCCGCACCCACTGCGCATCCAGATCCCCCCAGTAGCACCCACTCTCCCCCACACACTCCGCGTAGTCTTCAATCCGGAACCGCTCCGCACCAAAGTTTGGCAGCGGCTCAGCCGCAAGCATCACCGTAGGATCTGCCGCCTCTTCTTCCGCCGTAGCCCGAATCGCAGCCGCCGTAGGCCGCACCATCTGCACCTGCGCCCCACCACCAAGTTTGGCTACTGGAACAGCACACACCGGAGGCCCCACCTGCGCCCCGCACATCCCACCCACTAGCACCAACACACCCAACAGTCGGAAAAAATCGCGCATCTTCATCTCTCAACCAACCTCTCATCCAGCTCCGACGTAGTCGCACACCAGCAGCGTCCGATCGTCGTTCTGCAATGCACTCCACTGCTTAACCGATGACAGTATTAAATCAGCTGTCTCCCCCGGGGACATCCCCGCACTCTCCCGCATCAACGAGCAAAGCCTCTCCTGTCCAAACTGCTCCTCACTAGCGTCTTCCGCCTCGACGATCCCATCGGTATAAAGCACCAACCGGTCTCCCACCGCCAACGGAAGAACCGCAGTCGTATACTCCGCAAAATCAAACGCAGCCAACATCAGCCCATTCTCCTCCACCGGCGTCACCTCGCCGCCACGCAGCAGCAACATAGGTAGATGCGCCGCCGCCGAGTACCGCATCTCCCGCAACTGCGCATCCAGGTGAACGTAAGCCGCCGTCACAAACTGATTCTGTGTAATCCCGCACAACGTTCCATTCATCCCTTTCAGCAACACCGCAGGATTCGTTGCACTCCCTCGCTGCGAAGTCGCCGCCAGCTTTACCATCGATGCAATCAACGCAGCCGGCACGCCATGACCCGACACATCGGCAATCAAAAGCCCTGCCTGTTTGGCGTCCACCACCAGAAAGTCATAAAAGTCCCCGGCCACCGCAGTCATCGGGACATATCGCGCCGCGACGTGAAAGTTAGCGTTCCTCGGGAACTCACCCGGCAGAATCGACATCTGAATCCGCCGCGCCACTTCCAGCTCCTTCTGTATTGCGTCAAACTGATGGCCCCGCTCAATCAGCCGCCGCCCCGTCACATAGCCCAGCGTTCCCAGAAACACCGCGAAGCCCAGAGGTTCGGCGCTGTAACCACGTCCAAGAACCTGCAAAATATTGTCGTACAGCGCGAAGCCCACAAATATCAACAGCCCTCGGCGAATCAAGACGAAATCCCTGCTGTGATCTTTGCCACGAAACGATCTCACAACGATAAACAGCAGTGAACCGATGATCGCGTAATTATTAGTCAGTTGAAAGCTATGCAGCGGCCCGAACACGATTGTGCCCACCAGCAGACATACCAGCACTCCGCACAGCACATAACCAACCTTCTTTGCCGCTCCCCCCAAAAAACCAGCGGCTTGAAGGAAAAAGATCGCAGGAATCGGAACCAAATAGTTCGCCGAAGCTTTGAGACTTCGAAAGAAAATTGAATCAGGCACCATCAGCGACAGTAAGTCAGACTGAAGCCACAATCGGACGCCATACAAAATCGCAAACAGACCCAGCCACACCAGCAATGCGTCGAACTTGCGCCGCAGCGCGCAAAACCCTCCAGCAACCAGTCCCACTGTCACAAACGCCGCACCCAGAAACAAACGCAGCTCATCGTGATGAAAGACTCGCAGGACCTGACTGGCAGTAAGCTCTCGGTCAATCCCTTGCATGCGACAGAATGCTACATCATTCGCACATC
>DATDHL010000082.1:0-2673 GCA_036521575.1 Edaphobacter sp.
CGGGCTTCCGCTCCCTGCGCTAGTTGGAGAGAGGGGACGACGGGCATACTTTGTGCCCGTCGTCCTGCATCGCAGCAGAAACGATGTACTCGTTGGCCAATCAGTCACCAATTCCAATGACTGTTTGGTCGATATACACCAGAGAAAGGAACACTCATGTCTCAGACACCTCCTACCAATACTGGCCCTCTCACCGTCGTGCTCGTGCATGGCGCGTTTGCCGATGCTTCAAGCTGGAATGGTGTGATTGAGCGGCTGCAGAAAGCCGGAGTGCAGGTGACGGCCCCTGCCAATCCCTTGCGTGGCATAGCCAGTGACTCTGCCTATCTTGCCAGCTTCCTCAACCAGATTCCCGGCCCGGTCCTGGCCGTTGGCCACTCGTACGCGGGTGCGGTGATCACCATCGCCGCCACCCAAGCCAGCAATGTCGTCGGCCTGGTCTTTGTCGCCGCCTTCGCTCCCGAGGAAGGGGAACGGCTGGGCGAGGTCGAAAGCGGCTCAAAGGACAGCATCCTGGGTACCGCCCAGGTCCCGCTCACATATCCGACGGGCCAGGGAGCCGAGACCGCCGTGGAGGTCGCGGTCAATCCGGCGCGCTTCCATGAAACCTTCGCTGCCGACCTGCCCGCCGAGCAGGCTGCCCTGATGGCCGCCACCCAGCGTCCCATTGCCGAGGGGGCGTTCACTGAGCCATGCGGGGTGCCGGCCTGGAAGAGCCTGCCCTCCTGGGCCGTGGTGGCCACCGGCGACAAGGCAGCTGGTACCGATGTCGTCCGTGCCATGGCCCGGCGCGCGGGGGCCACGATCACCGAGGTGGAAGGCTCCCATGTGATCATGATCTCGCAGCCCCAGATCGTCACCGACGTGATCTTGCGCGCGTTCGCCGCGGTCAGTTGAACGGGTGGGCGTATGAAAGCAGCCATTTTTCGAGGAGCTTTTGATATACAGGTCGAGCAGATTCCGGATGCGGCCATTCTTGAGCCAACGGACGCCGTCGTTCACATTACCCACGCCTGTATCTGCGGAACCGACCTGTGGCCCTATCGGGGTCAGGGACAGTACCAGCCTGGCTGGCAAATCGGCCATGAATGGATGGGCATTGTTGAGGACGTTGGCTCAGAGGTCCGAACCATCAAGCGAGGAGACCGCGTGATCGCTTCCTATGACTTCTGTGACGGCACCTGTGAGTACTGTCGCAAGGGTCTTGATAGCGCATGTGTGCAAGGAGGACTCTGGGGCTTTGGGCACGAAGGCGGACAGGCGGAGGCGATTCGCGCGCGCTTCGCAGACGCCACACTGGTCATGGTTCCACCCTCCATTGAAGAGGATGAAGGCATGCTCAAGGCTCTCCTTCCGCTGACTGATAACATGGCGGCAGGCCACCACGCGGCAGTGAGCGCCGGAGTGCGGCCAGGAGGAAGTGTGGTGGTGATCGGGGATGGCGCGGTCGGGTTATGCGCCACGCTGGCCGCGCGACGATTGGGAGCCGGGCAGATTATCGTCCTCGGACATCAACCACAGCGCCTTACCCTCGCGCGCCAGTTTGGAGCAAGCGAGGTGCTCACGAGCGGGGGCGAACAGGTCGCCGGGCAAGTGCGCGAGATGACCCGGGGAGGCGCGGAGGCGGTCCTGGAGTGCGTGGGAACAGAGGAAAGCATCACCATGGCGGTGAATATATGCCGCCCTGGTGGGACGGTCGGGTTTGTCGGATTACCGCATGGAGGCGGACAGCTTCCGCTCGGACGCATGTTTGCTTCCAATATTGGCGTACGCGGAGGACTGGCCCCGGCCCGGGCCTATCTTCCCGCACTTCTTGCGGACGTGCTTGCCGGTCGACTCGACCCCTCGCCGATCCTGGATGCGACGGTCAGCCTTGCCGAGGTGGCTTCCGGGTACAAGGCGATGGATCAGCGCCAGGCCATTAAAGTCCTGGTTCGACCGTAACAAGCAACGGTCCAGGCGGCGAATGAGGAAAGAACAAGAGGCCATTTCATCCTGGCATTGACAGAATGGAGGAGTCGGCGATGACCCAGATGTACCGCACGCTGCGCGTTGCCCGGATCGACGAGGGTGTGCTGAGTGTCGTGATCGACGCGCCGCCGATGAACTTGATCGGCCCGGAACTGGTGCGCGACCTGGTGACCCTGCTCAGCGAACTGAAATCCGATGAGGACATGCGGGTAATGGTGCTGGAGAGCGCCGACCCGGAGTACTTCGTGCCGCACGTCGATCTCACCAAGGTCGCGGAGTACACCGCAGAGGCGGCGAAAGCGGGCGGACCGGACGACGCGTCGTTGGGCATGTTGTGGCACAAGCTCAGTGAGCTGCCGGTCGTTACGATCGCGAAGCTCCGCGGCCGGGCGCGCGGTGCGGGCAGCGAACTGGCGCTAGCGTGCGACATGCGGTTCGCCGCTCGGGAGAACGCCGTACTGGGGCAGATCGAGATCGGTGTCGGAACGCCCCCTGGCGCGGGTGGTGTGCAACACCTGGCCCGGCTGCTGGGGCGGGGCCGGGCCATGGAGGTGATTCTTGGTGCGGCCGACTTCGACGCCGACGAGGCCGAACGGTACGGCTGGATCAACCGGGCGCTGCCCGATGCCGAACTGGACGCGTTCGTCGCCCGACTCGCACGACGCATCGCGTCGTTCCCCACTGATGCGGTGCGATCTACCA
>DATDHL010000083.1:0-7284 GCA_036521575.1 Edaphobacter sp.
AATCATTGTCGACCGCATAAGGAAACGAAAAGAGAGGAAGGTTATCGCCCAGATAGTGACGCCAATACGCCTCATTTAACGTCCCAATCGGCATCGCCCCGCTAACAAGTTCTCGTAATCCCTTGAAGAAAACACGCTTCACTGCGAGTTTCGCCTCACTCCGTTTACGATCCTTCAGCCACGGTTCTGCCCGAAGCAGTACAGGAATTCCCAATGCCTTCGCGGCCAGCATCGCATGCATTGCATTCACCGTCGCATAGCCGTGCACCCAAAGCGCATCGAATCTAGGTTTGGCCCCCGTTCCTCGCAAGCGACTGAAGATGCCGTAGTTGATCGGCCAAGTCATGCCCGTTCTCTCACCATCTCGAATCGTGGGTAGAAACTCATACCGGTACCCATCCAGCAGAGACACGCCCCACTCCACTCCGACTCCAAATCCTCTGTCCTTATACCCGCGAACCGAGAAACTCGATCCAAAAAACACCGTCAAATCTATGTCCGGCTCCTGCGATATGCGACGGAGCAGCGGCGCCTGATACTGAATCGGATGGCTCACCAGATAAGCGAGCCTCACTTTCTTCTTTGTCACCGGCGCCGTGTCTGAAGATTGAGATTTCATGCGTGAATAGAAGTTCCAAAATGCATCGCTATTGTTCTTTCCATCCTAGAGCCGCATTGTTACGCAGTGATCTTGCGAGTCACCTGTGCAATCGCACACCGCAGGGCACGAACATCTTCCTCAAAGCTCCATACCTTGACTCTCTCCAATGCCTTCCTGCCCATCTCTGCCGCAGTTTCCGGAGAATTTAATGTGCGCCTCAATGCGCTTATCAATGCATCTACATCGCCCACAGGGTAGACACACCCCTCCACGCCGTCCGTTATCAAATCGGGCTGACATCCAACATCATCGGAGACAATAACCGCCCTTCCAGCATTCATCACTTCATTCACAATCAAGCCCCACGGTTCGTGGCGAGCAGGCAACACGAATACGGTCGAGATATCGAAAAACCTCGGCAGCTCAGACTGATTGCGAAAACCACAGAATCGGACGCCATCTAGTCCACTCGATGCGGTTCTCGCTTCAAGCGCCGCCCGTTCCTCTCCATCGCCGACGATCAATAGGTACGGCGCAGCCCCCTCGGTCCAGTCATGAACCAGGCTCTTATAGGCCTCCAGTAGATCGTCGCAGTGCTTTCGCCGCTGCAGCTTTGAGGCAAAGAGAATAATCGGCCTGCCTGGATCCAGATTCAGTTCTTGCATTAGCTCATCTCGTCCAGCGCGAGCTTCTACACTTCGTTTCTGAATGGAATCGTTGTCCACTGCATACGGCATCAAGAACAGCGGAACCTCATCGCCAAAATAGTGACGCCAATAAGCCGCATTCAGCGTACCGACCGGCAACACTCCATCCACCAGTCTCTTCAAACCCGAAAAGAAAAGCTTCTTGAGCATGAGCTTGGTTCCGCTTCGCGGACGATCTCGAAGCCACATATCGCCACGTAGCAGTACTGGGATGCCAAGGCACTTGGCCGCAAACAGTCCATGCAATGCATTCACCATGGCGTAGCCGTGAACCCAGAGCACATCAAATGGAGGGGAACCGTCCTGTCCGCTAAGTCGGCTCAAGATGCCATGATTCAGAGGGGTTGTTACGGTTTGCGTTCCGTTGTCACGGAGTGCTGGCAGAAATTCGTGACGGTAGCCATCCAGCAGTGGCACATCCCACTTTACGTCTACCCCGAACCCTTCATCCTGGTACCCCCGAACAGAGAAGTCCGAGCCAAAGAATACGGTCAGATCAATATCAGGTTCCTGTGCGATACGCCGAAGCAACGGCGCCTGATACTGGATCGGATGACTCACCAAATAGGCGAGCCTTACTTTGTTCTTCGTCTTTCCGGAGGGGAGGGGAGCCATAAGATCGTAGTTCTCGATGCAGCAAGTTTGTACTGCATAAGTGGCGACCGCCGCTATTGGCGTACCGCAAGAATCAAAATTGAGGCGATGCCCATCAAGGTAGAGATCCCGCCCGACTTGATCGCTGCCTTCATAGGATCAGTGGGTAGAAAGATAATGTCATCGGCTTCCAGTACCGGATCAGGCTGCTTGCCATTGATCACTTTCTTGATGTCAACCTGAACCACCTTGCGCTCCAGTCCGGCCGAACGGATGATCCGCAGATCGTTGTATTTGCCCTCGAAACCGGGACCACCGCCAATCGCCGCGACCTGCATCAGTGTTAGCGGTGTGTTTTGCTGTATAGGGATCGCCCCTTGCGTCCTGAATGCTCCTAGCAGATAAACCGCGCCTACGCGCGAAACGATTACCGTGTCTTTGGCGAAGACAGGTACGTTAGCCTGCTTGCTCAGCATTGGATCTGTACCCAGATCGACCACAATAGGCTGCACCACACCCGGCCTATTAATCGTTACTGTGTGACTAGCCGTAGGCGGCAATCCACCCACGGCCGCCAGCACGTCAAACAACCGTTTCTCTCCCGGAACAGGAACGATTCCGTGAATCTCTCCGGTTACCGTGACGCTCTGGTTCGGTGACTCCGTCAGTTGAATCGTCACCTGCGGATTGCGATACATTCCCGCACTCTTCAACCGATCGGCAATCAGATTTTCCGCTTGGTGGATCGTAAGATCTTCGACCCGCACCGCTCCAATAAGAGGCAACTGGATTGAGCCGTCAAGGCTCACACGAACAGGCGGTGCATAGTCGGGCGCCCCGTAAAGATGAATCGCAAGGAGATCACCTTCCCCCAGGCGAATATCCCGCGCACTGGGATACAGGATCGTCTGATCGATCGTCGGTGTTACCGGCACATTGACCGGACTGGAAGCTCCCAGCGCGGGTCCGCTGAACTGGGCCTCCGCGGAATTGCCCATCAGACAGAACAGGAGGGAAGCCGCGATCAGCCAGCCCGGACCACTAATGTTCCGCAAATTGCCGCGCCGCCCGTTGGCCCACAGAGGATCACAATATAATCTCATCTTTTCAGTTTCCCCCGCCCACGCCGTTACTAGTCACCGAAACCACCTGCGATTCCCAGTTCTCTGAATCCACGCTCGAGTACGAATATCCCGAATACCCGTAATATCCGTAATACTCCGGCGAACTCAGGTCTACTGCATTTAGCACGATGCCAGTAATTGCGGCGCCCGACCGCAGTAGCATGTCCCGGGCCCGCCGCACGACATGTTTGCTCGACTTGCCGTGACGAATCACCAGCACAACCGCATCCGCACTGCGTGCCAGAATGACTCCGTCCGTCACCGACAAAATCGGAGGCGAATCGATTACCACATGGGTATAAAGGGCGCCGCAGTGGTTTAAAAACGCTTCCATTGCCTCTGAACTCAGCATCTCAGAGGGGAATGGTGGGACAGGTCCGCTCGGCAAAATGTCCAGGTTCGGAACATTGGGCAGATTCTGCACGGTATCTTTCAGTTTGCTGGCACCCGTCAGAAGCGTCGTCAAACCAACCTTGCCATTCAACCCAAAGCGATGGTGCATATTAGGACGGCGAAGATCGGCGTCGATCAACAGAACCCGCGCACTGCCTTGCGCCAGGATGCATGCAAGATTGCTGGCCGTCGTCGTCTTGCCTTCTGATGGCGTTGCGCTGGTGAACAAAATGAACTTCGGCGTCTTTCCTGCAGTCGAGAGCAGCAGCGCGGTCCGTAGCGATCGGAATGCTTCAGCAAACTGCGACTTTGGCTCCGTGAGGACGCTGATGTTGCGCTGCGCCGTCGATACGCTTCCTGTCCCCTCGGCTGCGCCAGATCGCCGTGACCGCGGAATAACAGCCAATGATGGCAGCTCCGTTATGCTCTCGATCTCCGCAACGCTGCGCAGTCCCGTATCCAGGCTCTCCATCAAAAACGCGACAACAATACCGCCCAATAGACCAAAAATCAGTGATGTCAGCACAATGGTCGATTGCGGTCGCAACACAGGGTTAGCTGGCGGCAGAGCCTGATCCACAACGTCGATCTCCAACGACTCCAGCCCAGCCTGCACGCCGGCAGTACGCAGCCGCTGCAGCAGTCCTTCATACAATGTGCGGTTCGACTCGAACTCCCGCTGCCGTAGCGTGTACTCGACCAGATCGTCGCGCAGTTTGTAAGCGTCTGATTTCTGCCTCTCGAGAGCAGCCGTCGTCTGATCTTCATTGGTTCGTGCGACCAGATAGTTCTGTTTAGCCTGAAGTAGTAGTCGTTTCTGTTCTGTGTCGATCTCCTCGGCCAGTTCGTCGATCTGTGCCTTCAGCGCCTGGGCTTGCGGATGATTTGGTCCAAGCGTCGATTCCATCTGCGCATAGCTCGCTTTTGCATTGGCAAGCTGTCCGCGTAGCAAATTCAGTTCACCCGGTGCAGTGCCTGGGGTCGTCTCAATGGACCCCTCCATCGTGTTCGGGTCCATACCCGCCAGCATCCGGTACCGCGACTCTGCAATGATCCGTGCAATCCGCGCTTCCCCTGACGCTTTTGACAGATCTTCCAGCGATGTACTGATCTGATTCCGAGAAGGATCGAAGCCCAGGATTCCCAGTCGTCGCTGCAGGTCCATCATGCGTTCTTGCGACGTCTGTACCTGCTGCTTCAAATCGTCCAGTTGTCCCGAAAGCCACTGCGACACTCGTTGCGTCGAATCGAACCGTGTCTGATAGCTGCGATGAACATAGGTTGCGATTACAGTATTCACAATGTCGGCTGCAAGCTTCGCATTCAATCCGTTGTAGCCGATCCGAATGATGTCCGTTTTCGGAACGAGAGTAACGTGCATATTGCTCTGCAGCCGATGCACGGTCGATTGTCGTACTGCCGCATCATCCAGCGTGGTGTGCGGAACCGGCCCTTTGACTTCGAGAAACTCCGGGTTATTGGAAAGATCCATCTCCCGCGCAACCGATAGCATCAAGGAATCGCTCTGTAAGATAGCGACCTCAGTCAACATCTTGGAAGCTGGGTCGCCTCCATAGCCCTGCACCGCACTCACGCGATATTCATTCGAGGAGCCCGACCGCACCTCGATTCGTCCAAAAGCTTCAAACAGCCTCGGCTGCGTCTCCGCCTTGTAGACCCCATAGATAAGTCCGAGCAGCACTGCGCAAATGAGGACCAGCCGCCGCTTCCGAAGCGTGATGAGCGCCTCAGACAGCGTCGTGTCGGTGACCGTCGTACTGAATCTGGTAGAGCTTATTTCAGGAGCACCAGGCCCCGGCTGCTGCGAATTATCTGGACCCATTGGCTTTAGTCTAACTTGACACTTTCTTCCGCGGAAGAATATCCCCCGTTAGTGTCAAGGCACCTCTTTGGCACTCGATTTGCATCCTAAATAATCATCATTCCACCAATCTTCAGATATTCTGACTTTGAGGACACTACTCGCCTATGAGCAAGCACATTCCAATTGCCGTAGTTGGATCAGGATATGTTGGCCTGGTCGCTGCCGTTTGCTTCGCTGAGATGGGACACGACGTCATTTGCGTCGACAACGACGAACGCAAAGTCGCCGCTCTCCGCGGAGGGGACACCCTCATCCACGAGGATCACCTCCCCGAACTCCTCGACCGCTACCGCAACACCAAAGTTCGTTTCACCACAGACCTTGCCGAGGCCACCCGTGAGTGTCAGGCTATCTTCATAGCCGTCGGTACGCCACAAAGCGAATCCGGCGATGCCGACCTCTCCTACGTGGAAGCCGTCACCTGCGAGATCGCGCGCTCCATCGACAGCTATAAGGTCATCATTGAAAAGAGCACGGTTCCCGTCTATACCAACGAATGGATCTGCCGCGCCCTTGAACGCAACGGCGTAGCCCGCCACCTCTTCGACGTCGTCTCCAACCCAGAGTTCCTCCGGGAAGGAACCGCCGTCTGTGACTTCCTCCATCCCGACCGCATCGTCGTCGGGGCCGACAGCGAGCGCTCAGCGGCCGTCCTCAATGCCATCTACGCCCCGCTCACAAGCGGCGAGTATTACGAACGCACCAGCGGTATACCCGGCATCTGCAGCGTCTCCCAGCCACCGCCCCTTCTACTGACGTCCACCAAAAGCGCGGAGATCATCAAGCACGCTTCTAACGCATTCCTCGCCCTCAAGATCTCTTTCATCAACGCCGTCTCCAACCTCTGCGAAGCCACAAATGCTAACGTTGAGCAGGTAGCGCGAGGTATGGGTCTGGATAGCCGTATCGGCCCCCGTTTCCTTCGCCCAGGCATTGGCTACGGAGGCTCCTGCTTCCCCAAGGACGTCGCCGCCTTCCGCTCCGTCGCCGAACAACTCGGTATCGACTTTGCCCTTCTTACTGAAGTCGAGAAGATTAATGTTCAGCAGAAGCGTCGCTTCCTCGCCAAGGTGCGTTCTGCCCTGTGGACCCTTCGTGGCAAGCGCCTCGCCGTCCTTGGATTGGCCTTCAAGGGCGAGACCGATGACATTCGCGAGTCCCCCGCTATAGAACTAGTCCGAATGTTTCTCGGAGAGGGTTGCTCGATCGTCGCCTTCGATCCGGCAGCCATCAAGCGCACCGAGGAGATCCTTCCGAGTGGCCCAAATCTCACCTATGTCAACGATGCTTACGCTGCAGCAGCCGACGCCGATGCACTGCTCATCCTCACCGATTGGTCAGAATTCGCCTCGCTCGATCTGCCGCGACTCAACCAGGCCCTCCGCTACCCCATTGTCATCGATGGTCGCAATATGTACGACCCGACCGTTATGAGCGAACACGGCTTCACCTACCTCAGCATAGGGCGCCCTACAGCCCATCCTGCACGGGAACTATCGGCTGTCTAGCAGAGCTAGGCTTCGATCGCATGGCAAACGCATCAGCGCTTCCGTGCAGTTCAAAATGACTTGGCTGGACATACTTTTTCGAAAGGTAGTACATGAAGTTTCAGAAAATTCTTGTCACTGGAGCCGCGGGATTTCTAGGCTCTCATCTTTGTGACACTCTGCTCGCCGAAGGCCACACCATCGTCGGCCTCGACAACCTTTCTACTGGTAACCATGCCAATCTCGCCCATCTCTCCAACGAGTCTCGCTTTAGCCTCATTGAGCACGATATCTGCAAGCCGTTTGATCCTGGCCCCGTCGACTACATCTTTAACTTCGCCTCGCCTGCCAGCCCCGTCGACTACACCCGCCTGGGTGTCGAAACCCTCCTGGTAGGTTCAGCCGGCACCATCAATACCCTTGATCTCGCCCGCAAGTACAACGCCGGTTATCTCCACGCCTCCACATCTGAATGTTACGGCGACCCCGAAGT
>DATDHL010000084.1:0-13317 GCA_036521575.1 Edaphobacter sp.
AGGTGATAGCTGTCCCGCAGCGTAGCTCCACCCATGCCCATCAGCCGGGTATAACCCGACTCGACCCCATACACCGCGCCGCGAGGTTCATGCATCTCAAGGCGAAGCTCCTGCAGAAGCTTATCCAGTATCCCCTGCGCCTCAACATTGTCGCTGGCCACAATTGACTGTTCAGATAGCAGCAACATATGCAAAGCACTCCGGCGCGTCCACGGACGCATCCCGAGAAACATGCTGTCAAGAAAACCCATCGAGTAGAGGCGCGTCATCGCCGGATACACCCAACTATCCACCGGGATATACGGAGATCCGCGATGATCGGGAGCCGCCCGGTCATCTGCAGGTTGATACGGACCAACCGCCGGATAGCTCCGTTGGGCCGGTGGAGGCTCATACATCGGCCGTCCCGGGATGGAGTCGCCCGGTTCAGCAGAGATGGCAGAGAGCGAACCCAAAGGAACAGGATCCGCGACACGCTGCGCCCGGGAACTTACAGCCATACAGACCATCAAACCCGCAATGGAGATAGAACCCCGAATCCGCACTTACCCCTCAAAGACACGGCCTGCGACACTTGTCTCAGTGTAGGTCGCATCTCTCGGGACGCGGTTGGAACATCAGCAGTATTGACTACAACTTTTGTGTCTTAAGTCGTTTCCGGAATGCTTTGTCCACTCGATCCATCCAGGCACGGTCTTCCACCTTTCGAGCGAGCATAAACTCCTCCATCTGTGCGATCGGGTCAAGTAAACGAGTGCCCTGCGTCCCCTTGAGCCGGTATCGTATGCACTCAATGACCACCGGTCCGTCGCCGCCGCGCGTCCGACCAATCGACTCCTGCGCCACGCGATAGAGTGCCACGGCATCACTCGCATCCACCGGAATCCCCGGCACTCCAAAAGCCCGCGTCTTACGACTTATATTTTTGCTCTTGCTGTCTCTCTCTGGAAGAACGACGAAGATCATCGGCAGATCCAGTTTGGCTGCCAGCGTGAGCACTCGCCTCCAAACGCTGCCGGTCGCCTCGCGAGGCCGCACATAAGCCACCACAAGATTGGTCCGCTTCAGCGTCTTGAACGCGAGCGCCGCACCCATCGCTATACGGAGACGGTCCTCAACATCCTCGATCCACGGAAGCTGCTTCTCGGAGACGCTACCCTGAGCCTTGCCATTCGAGCCACGTGCAGTCAAACTTTTTAGCAGGGAGCCGGCATCCGCTCCACGGATCAATTCCGTCGTCACACCGACCTGCGAGTCAATCACGATGTCATCCGGCACCAGGTCAATCGCTGTGCTGACACGGCAAGCCTCCTGACCTCGAATCGAATCAAGCTGAAGACGTATCTTCCCCTTCCGCTGCAACATCGCAATATGCTCATCAAGGCAGCGTGCCTCAGTCATAGCCATGAACATCTGACGCAACTTCTTGTTGGGTACCAATGGATTCTCGTGCGGCACTATCTCGCTCAAACAACCCTCCATAGAGATCTAACTACCTACAGGAGCAAAAGTAGAGGGTTCCAGAAGGAACCCTCTACTTACTTCATAAACAACTACAAACTAAGCTCGAGCCGGATCAGCAGCCTCAACATCCAACCCTAGTTCCGCCAAAGCCTTCTGTGCCGCCGTTGGCTTGAACTTGCCCTCGCGAGCCAGCTTCGACAAGGTAGCGCCCACAATCGACTCAGCATTTACCTCAAAGTGCCGACGCAGATGCTCACGATTGTCGCTCCTTCCAAACCCATCCGTACCCAGACTCACCAATCGCGAAGGTAGCCACGGAGACAGCAGATCCGGCACCGACTTCATATAGTCACTCGCCGCAATGATCGGTCCCTTGGCTTCACCCAGAGCGCTCAGCACATAAGGCACGCGCTCCTTTTCAGCCGGATGCAGCCGATTCCAGCGTTCCACAGCCAGAGCATCACGACGCAACTCTGTATAGCTGGGCACGCTCCACACATCTGCATGAACACCATACTTGGTTGCCAGAATCTCCTGTGCTCGCAGCACTTCGTTCAGGATAGGACCGCTGCCAAAGAGTTGAGCCACAGCTTCGCCCACCGCCGGCTTCAGCTTATAGATACCCCGCAGAATCCCCTCGGCCGAACCCTCCGGCATCGCTGGCATCACGTAGTCCTCGTTGTACATCGTGATGTAGTAGAAGAGATCTTCGCCCTTCTCATACATCCGCCGAATGCCATCCTGCACAACGACCGCCAGCTCATACACATACGCTGGATCGTAGGTAACGCATGTCGGGACCGTGCTCGCCAGCACAATGCTGTGACCATCCTGATGCTGCAGTCCCTCGCCAAGCATCGTCGTGCGCCCGGCCGTTCCACCCATCAGGAAGCCCTTGCCCCGCGAGTCAGCGAAAGCCCACACCATGTCCCCTATACGCTGGAACCCAAACATCGAGTAGTACATGTAGAAGGGAACCGTCGGCACCTTGTAGTTCGCATAAGCCGTACCTGCCGCAGTAAACGAAGCCATCGACCCAGCTTCTGTGATGCCTTCTTCGAGGATCTGCCCATCCTGATCCTCGCGGTAATAGAGCAGCATGTCGGCATCGTGAGGATTGTACTTCTGCCCTTCGGCGGCATAGATTCCGACCTGCCGAATCGCCGATTCCAATCCAAAGGTGCGCCCTTCATCCGGAACAATCGGCACAATCAGTTTGCCAATCTCCGGATCCTTCAGGAGGTGCCGCAACAGGCTCACAAAACCCATCGTCGTCGACACAACCCGCTTATTCGACCCACCGGTCCACTCGCCCAGCGTGGACAACTCCGGAGCCTTGAAGTCCAACTTGGGCACCTCGCGCTTCGGCATATAGCCACCCAGCTCTTGACGTCGCGCATGCAGATATTTGATTTCAGCAGCCGATTCATCAGGACGGAAGAACGCACCATCTTTAGCGGCGCTCTCCGGCAGCGGAATCTGGAATCGCTTAATAAATGCCTCCACCGCGTCATCGCTAAGCTTCTTCTCTTGGTGCGAAGCATTCCGCGCCTCAGTCGATCCCAGTCCATACCCCTTCACTGTCTTCGCCAGGATGACCGTCGGTCCACCCTTATGCTCTAAGGCCCGTTTATACGCGTTGTATATCTTCAACGGATCATGTCCACCGCGATGCAGGTGGAAGACCTCATCATCTGTTTTATCTGCGACCAGCTCCAACAGCTCCGGATACTTCCCGAAGAACTCCTTGCGAATATAAGCGCCGCCCTTCGCCTTGAAGGCCTGGTAATCGCCATCGACGCACTCTTCCATGCGCTTCAGCAGCAGGCCCTTATGATCGCGCTCGAATAGCGGGTCCCAATCCGAGCCCCAGATCACCTTGATCACATTCCAGCCAGCGCCGCGGAATGTGCCCTCAAGCTCATCGATGATGCGCTTATTCCCGCGCACCGGCCCATCCAGCCGCTGCAAATTGCAGTTCACCACAAAGATCAGGTTGTCCAGCTTCTCCCGTGCACCCAACGAGATCGCGCCCAGCGTATCGACTTCGTCCGTCTCGCCGTCGCCGACAAACGCCCACACCTTCCGATCCGTCTTCTCGATTAACCCACGGTTCTCGAGATACCGCATAAACCGGGCCTGATAGATAGCATTCAGCGGCCCGATTCCCATCGAAACCGTAGGGAAGCGCCAGAAATCCGGCATCAGCCACGGATGCGGATAGCTGCTCAATCCAGGCTCTCCCCGCAGCTCATGGCGGAAGTTCTTCAGCCTCTTTTCGTCGAAGCGGCCTTCAAGATAAGCTCTCGCATAAACGCCCGGCGAGGCATGTCCCTGAAAGTAAACAAAGTCTCCCGGCTGATCTCCGTAGCTCGCGCGGAAGAAGTGGTTGAAGCCAACCTCCAGCAGCGTAGCCAGCGAAGAGTAGGTCGAGATATGCCCGCCAATCCCGGCATCTTTCTTATTCTGTCCATGGACCATTGCCATGGCATTCCAGCGAATGAGCGCTTCGATCTTCCGCTCCAGCTGCCGGTCCCCGGGATAGGCCACCTCATCGTGCTTAGGAATTGTGTTGTGATACCGGGTCGTTACCTCACTCGGTGTCGGAACGCCTGCCTCACGTGCCCTCTGTCGCAGAGTCTCCAGCAGTTCTGCGCCCTGTTGCCAATCCTCTGCAACGACGTCGTCAAACGCTTCAATCCACTCGGAAACCTCCGCGGAGAAATCAATCTTGGACGGAGTTTCAAGTTTCATCGTCATAAGCAATCCTTATATCCCCATACACACAAGGGTCATCAATGGGCGTTGCTGCGTGCCGTCTCTAAAGATAATCGTCTTAGACGCAAACGTCATCTATTGCCTCCAGATAGCTCTCTTTTCATCCGATTACCGCGCTAAGTGGAGTAGTCCGCGTTGATCCGAACATACTCCTCGGTAAAGTCGCAGGTCACGAAGCGGCACTCTGCCCTGCCTTGGCCCAGATCGAGCGTAATCGTGTACTCCCGCGCCTTCATCACCCCGTGAGCAGTAGCCTCATCGAATGCCGGCGACCGTATTCCTCCCTCAAACACTGGCTGATCTCCAATCGCAACCGTCACCAGAGCCGGATCGAACTCCACGCCGCTATATCCGGCAGCAGCCAACAGCCGTCCCCAGTTCGGATCAGCGCTCGACCACGCCGTCTTGCACAGGGGCGAATGAGCAATCGCCTTTGCCACCTGCTTCGCCTCAGCCTCGGTCCGGGCTCCCGTCACATGCAGCGTTACGACGTGCGTCACGCCTTCGCCATCGTCCACAATCTGGTGAGCCAGCGATCCGCAGACCAACTTCAGCGCATTCTCAAAGGTCTCGCGAACCTGGTCATCCAGCTTGACTCCGCTGGCGCCGCTGGCGAGTAGAAGCACCGTATCGTTCGTCGAGGTATCACCATCAATCGAGATGCAATTGAAGCTGCGCTCTGCGGCAGGCTCCAGAAGGCCTCTCAGTTGGGCACTCTCTGCTTCAATATCCGTAAACAGGTAGACCAGCATCGTCGCATGCGGAGGCCCTACAGGCGGGCCAAGTTGCGGGTGGATCATTCCCGCGCCCTTTGCTGCACCGAAGATGACAACCTCTGTTCCATCGACGTCGATGACAGCGCGCGCGACCCTCATCTTTGTGTCGGTGGTCATGATCGCCTGCGCGAAGAGTTCTGCGTGTGCAGGTGTGGTTCCCAGCACTGCTTTTACTGCGGGCAGAGCGGCAATTACCTTTTCGCCTGGGAACGGCACGCCAATGATTCCTGTAGAGGAAGGAAAGACCTCATCGAAGATGCAGTGGAAGGTTTCGGCTGCGGCCACACAGGTCTTCAGGCAGGCGTCGATCCCCGGGTGGCCAGTGGCGCAGTTTGCATTGCCTGCATTGACCACCACCGTCTTCACGCGGCCGTCGGTTGAGATCATGTGCCTGCGCCCAACTATCACGGGTGCTGCTACCACCTGGTTCTTCGTAAACATCGCTGCTGCGCTTGCTACTTTGTCAGCCACGGCTACTGCTACATCCAGGTTGCCACTTGCTTTGATTCCAGCCTTCACCGCGCCCCACTGAAAGCCTCGCGGGAGGGCCTGGCCACTTGTCTTCAAGTCACTCGTCATACCATTAACTCTAACAAGCAAAGCGCTGTGGTAATGCCATTTCCGAGTGGTCGGCTATTCTGTAACCAGCGCACGCAACAGATCCGCGCGCAGGCATTGCATCCCTATCGTTGGAGTGTTGAACTATGCTGTTGAAAGATCTGCGTATCGCAGTCCTCGAAGCCAACCTTGAGCTCGTCAAGCGTGGGCTTGTGCTTTATACGTTTGGCAACGCCAGCGGCATTGATCGTGAGCGTGGGTTGATCGTCATCAAGCCATCTGGCGTTGATTACGACGATCTGCGGCCGGAGCACATGGTGGTGACGGATCTTGATGGAAAGATTGTTGATGGTGAGCTGAAGCCGTCTTCGGATCTGGATACACATACGCTGCTGTATCGCGAATTCCGCAGTATTGGCGCGGTTGTTCATACACACTCGGAGTATGCGACGAGCTTTGCCCAGGCGGGCATGCCGATTCCGGCGTTGGGTACTACGCATGCGGACTACTTCTATGGGGCGGTGCCGGTGACTGAGCCTCTGAGTGACGAGGCTTGTGCGGGCCGGTATGTCCATGAGACGGGCGTAGCGATTGTGAAGCGGTTCAAGGGGCAGGGGATTGATCCTATGGCGGTTCCGGCGGTGTTGGTGGCTGGGCATGCGCCGTTCTGCTGGGGCCGAGACCCGGATGACGCGGCTCATAACGCTGTGGTGCTGGAGGCTGTGGCGCGAATGGCTTATCGGACGCTGACCTTGAAGGCTGGGTCGGAGGGGGTTTCGCAGGCTCTGCTGGACCGGCATTATTTTCGTAAACATGGGGCCAAGGCTACGTATGGGCAGGGTTGATTTTGTGCAGTTTTTTTAATGGTGGGTTTTGGTGTTGTTGCTGGGGGTTTTGAGGAAAATGGGTGTTCGTGGTGGTGTTTTTGTGGTCACTTAGTGGAGAAAAGTGTGGCAATGCTGGTTAGCGGACGGCACTTTTTCCGGCGGTGAAAAATCGGCACAATTTGAAGGTTTATTTTCGGGTTGTGGAAATCCGGGCGGGACATAGTTCGGGCGCCAAGAAGGCATACCCAGGGGCTAAACAGGCTGCGGAAAGGTCTGTTGCGGTGGGAAATATTCCCTCAGTGGCTAAAGCCACATTGAAATTGAGCCACTTGCGGCGCGGCTGAAGCCGCGCCCCTTCAAAGCGGATTCGGATCAGACTTGTTCAGTGGGCTCTTTCAAAGCGGATTCGGATCAAGCTTGTTCAGAGCTTCTTTAGATTTAGAAGCGAACGGGCAGGGTACGGGCTTCCTTGCTGCTTTGGCGGGCCAGTTCGAGGAGGCGGATGACGCGGTAGCCGTCTTGTGGGGTGACGGCTAGGGGGGCGGTGCTGTTGATGGCGTCGCGGACGTTGGCGTAGTAGTGGCGGTAGTCGCCGAATTCGGTTTTGATGGGGGTTCGCACCAGGGTTCCAGGGTCGGCTGGGATGGGGGCTACGGTGAGGGCTCCCCAGTCGGCTTCGTTTTCGGCTAGCCAGTCGCCTTCGCCCATGCGGGGTACTTTGGCTCCGGCTACGAGGGCGGGTTCCTGCGGGTCGAGGCCGAACTTCTTGAAGCTGCCGCAGGTGCCGTGCAGGAGGAATCGGGGGGCGGCGTCGCAGGCCAGCATTGAGGAGCGGCAGTGGGCCAGTAGGCGCGGGTAGTGGAGGGTGATGTCGAAGGCGTCCTCGATGTCGGTGTGGTCGCGGTCGCGGCGGACGCTGGCGGTGATGGCCTCGGGTGGGCCGAAGAGGGCGAGGGCCTGATCGACGAGGTGAGGGGCGAGATCCATGAGCAGGCCGTTGGCGTCGCTGCCGGACTCCTTCCAGGTAGCCTCGCGGGGGAGGGGGCGGAAGCGGTCGAAGTGGGACTCGTAGGTGACGAGGCGGCCGAGTTTTCCGCTGCTGAGGACGTTGCGGACGGTGAGGAAGTCGCCGTCCCAGCGGCGGTTGTGGAAGGGGGCGAGGATGAGGTTGCGGGCGGCGGCGAGGTCGCCGAGCTCCTTGGCCTCGGCGCTGGTGGCGGCAAAGGGCTTGTCGATGACGACGTGTTTTCCGGCGAGGAGGGCCTGTTTGGCCAGGTCGAAGTGGGTCTCGTTGGGGGTGCCGACGACGATGAGTTGGATGGCCGGGTCGGCGAAGGCCTCCTGGACGGAGCGGAGGATGCGGGTCTGCGGGTAGGCTGTGGCGGCTTCATCGCCGCGACGCTGGACGATGGCTTCCAGCTTCAGGCCGGGGACTGCACTGACGAAGGGGGCGTGAAAGACGCGTCCTGCGAGTCCGAAGCCGATGACCGCTACGCCAATATCTGCCATTTATGGTTCTCCCTTTTGTCTGATCATTTTGACATGTCGGGAGGGCCTCGGGGGTAATGTTGATCAACTGGCGTGCGAGCAGAACTGTTTTCGAGCGTCGCAGTAGCGCGGCTACAACTTTGGTGTAACTGAGAGAAGTGGCAGATTTTGTTAGTTTCAACCGAGCGGGTGATAGACACCTGCCCAGTTTTGTAGCCCTGATGGCATCTCAACCTAGCGTAGTCGCTACCGTTCGTTGACTTTTCCTGGATGTGGGCCTTGATGACTGCACGGTTTCGCTCTTTTTGCGTTTTCTGCTTGTTTCCCTTCGCCCTGCTGCTCGCGGGCTGTACAACTCAGACACCGGCGCACCTTCCTTCGTTTACGATGGCCAAGCACGGCTCAGTTCATGGCGGACAGCAGCCAGTGAGCGGTGCGACCATCCAGCTTTATGCTGTTGGCTCGAGCGGAGACGGCTCTGCTGCGACGCCGCTTCTCACCAATTCGGCTACGTCGGATGCCAACGGAAACTTTAGTATCTCGAGCTATAGCTGCCCGACCGCCGCGTCACTGGTTTATATCGTGGCCTCGGGGGGGAACCCGGGTCTCGCCCCGGGGACGAACAACACCGCGCTCAACATGATGGCCGCACTGGGCCGGTGCGACTCGGTGGGCTCGTCGTTTATTGTCGTCAACGAACTGACCACGGTCGCTGCGGTCTCGGCTCTCTCTCCCTTCCTGGCCTCACCCGGCAACGTCGGGTCATCGAGCGCGGATGCTTCATCGCTTGCCAATGCGTTCGCGCTTGCGTCCGAGTTCGTCAATTCGTCCACCGGCCTGGCGCCCGGCAGCAACGTTCCAGCTGGATTGGTCGTTCCCATCGACAAAATCAATACGCTCGCAGATGTTGTGGCGGTCTGTATCAATTCCGCCGGGGGAATCGCGGGCGACGGGTCCTCCTGCGGGACATTGTTTCCCCTGACCACTCTTGCCGGATTCCCGCCTCCCACAGACATCATTACTGCATTGTTGAATGTCGCCAACGATCCGCCTCTGAATACTGCTGCGCTGTTCAACCTGGTAGTTCCCACCGCCCCTTTTCAACCGCAACTCACTGCAGTCCCAGCCGACTTCAGCATCCGTTTGACGACAGTGGGCAGCAGTGGCGGATCTACCGGCCCGGTCACCCTCTCGCCTACTACACTGACCTTCTATCAGACGAATGTTCCTCAGAGCGTTACGATGACGAACTCCGGCCTCACCCCAGTCGTCATCCAAAGCCTCGATATCAGCTCTTCGAATTGGTCTCAGACGAACGACTGCGGTACGGTTTTACAGGCACAATCCATCTGCACGATCAGTGTTCAGTCCACGAACTCCGCGCTCGGAACCTTCAGCGGAACCCTGACAGTTGTAGACGACGACACGAACGACACGCAGGTCGTGCAGCTAAATACTGACAACGAAACACTCGTAGGTACGATCGACTTTGGATCTTGGAGTATCGGCAGCTCAGGAACCAGCCGCCTCGCGGGAGGAGTTCTAGTTCAAACCGGAAGCGTGTCGGGATCCAACCCAGGCGACTTTAGCTTTGCCAGCGACTGGCAAGGCCCACTACCAGTTCCCTTCACTTGCCAGGGATTGGGTGGTCGTAGTGGTGGTTGCAACAACTTGTATTTCTTCTTTACGCCAACCACAGTAGGCACACGGTCCGCTCTCCTTACAACAGACATCGGCACCTATCTGCTTACCGGCACAGGCCTCAAACACGGGCCCTATTTCTCTTTCGATTCGGGAAACTACGACTTCGGCTCGACCGCAGCAGGTAGCCAGACTCTTCAACCTCTTGTGATTACAAGCTATGGAGACGCCCCGGTCACACTTCTTCCGCCCGTCATCGGGGGAACTAACGCTAGCGACTTCGCAGTTACCTCTACCTGCACCGTAATTCCGGCTGCCACGTCTGGCTATCTCGACCCTTCATCCGGCCATATTTACATTCAAAGGGCTGGCGCACGATCGACCTGCACGCTCAACGTCACCTTCACTCCGTCTGCTGATGGCTCTCGTTCGGCAACCCTTACTGAAACCGATAGCGTCGGTCTCCAGCAAACGGTGACGTTGACCGGGAGCGGTGCCTCTAGCTCGCCCCCGACGGCAAACCCAACCACTCTTTCATTCGGGAATGTCCAGGCGGGAATGACTGCCTCGCAAAGCGTAACCGTTACAAGCGCCAATCAAGCGGCGGTAACGGCGCAGATCTCCGGTTCGACAAACTATACTGTGCAGCCATCCAGCTGCGCTCAAGGAACACCAACCTGTACCTTCACTGTCACATTTTCGCCCACTGCCTCCGGAGCGATTAATGATGTACTCACTCTGAGCAGTCAGGGCTCGCTTACGACCACTCCAGTGCCACTGACAGGCTCCGGAATAGCATCAGCGGTCAGCCTCTCTCCAACGAGCCTGTCCTTTCCTGCGCGTAACATCGGAACCACATCGCTGGCGCAGACCGTTACCTTGACCAATACAGGTTCAGCACCCCTGCACATCTCAAACGTTTCATTGACTACGACGAATCTCGGTGAGTTCTTCAGCACCGGAACCTGCTCTGCGTCAGCAGTAATTGCGACAGGCCAGACATGTACGTTGTCCGTCTCATTTGCCCCACAAACCACCGGAACCAAGACCGGACTTCTTCAGATCTTCAGCGACGCACTCACTTCACCCGACACCATTCAGTTGTCCGGCGTCGCCCAATAAGAAGCTCGAACACACCCGTGTTGCTAACGAACCGGAGATACTGTTCAGCTTCGGTAACTTTCGCACTAGCTGAATCAAACTGAGCTACAGCCTTTGGTGTCAGGCGGGTTGGCTATGGGCTGGGTGGCGTCTACGGTGGCTGGAACCCGGAATGATCTTTAGAGGGGATAAGTCTAATGATTTCTTCCGGGTGCCAGAAGACCCCGCATGGACATCCAGTCGCAAAGATTTTCACAATCGCAATGTTTTTTGAAGATTCTGCACAACTTAGAGCATCTCAAGAGTACGCAGATGTTTTTCGCGGCGACCAGAATTGTGGCGGTTGTGCGGGCGATAGCTGAAATAAACTGGAAATATGCAGGTAACGAACATCCTAATGAGTGAAAGCAAAGCAGTGGATCGTGCCCTGAGCATGCGCGTGGCGCTTGGACTGTGCCTGCTTGTGCCGGGGCTTCCGGCTCTGGCGCAGGGGCAGACGCAGCCTTCGGGGAACCAGCCGCGTCCTACCGCGACGGGACCGAGTACGGCGGCTCAGAGTTCTGCGGTAGCCGGGGCGCAACAGAATCTTTATGAGGCTTCGGGGCAGAACGGCGCTCAGCCGTCGCAGGATTCCTTCAAGGGCAGTATTGTTCAGGGCAAGTCGACCGGCACCATGCTTGACCTCTCGCTCGATGATGCGATTCAGCGGGGGTTGCAGGCGAACCTCGGGTTGATTCTGCAGAACTCGGCCCAGAACAACGCGAATGGTCAGCGGCTGGAGCAGTTGCAGGCTCTTCTGCCGACGGCGACTGGGGCGGTCAGCATCAATGTGCAGCAGGTGAACCTTGCGGCTTATGGGTTGACGTTTCCCGGGTTGAACCCGATTGTCGGGCCGTTTCAGGTGGTGGATTTTCGTGGGTATCTGACGCAAAACCTGCTGAATGTGTCGGCGCTGCAGAACTATATCGCGGCGAAGCATAATTTTGCCGGGGCGAAGCTTACGGCTGCCGATGCGCGCGATCTTGTGGTGCTGACGGTTGGGAATGCGTATCTGCTTTGCATCGCCAACAATGCGCGGATTGAAGCTGTGACCGCGGAGTTGGCGACGTCGAAGCTGACGCTCGATCAGGCGGTGGCCGCGCACGATGCGGGGACGAGTCCGAAGCTGGATGTCCTGCGGGCGCGGGTGGACTATCAGAACATTCAGCAGAACCTGATCTCGGCGAAGAACGAGTTTGAGAAATCGAAGCTGTCGCTGGCGCGGGCCATCGGGTTGCCGCTGGATCAGGAGTTCCGGCTGACGGACCGCGTGCCTTATGCGGCGTTCGATCAGATTGATCCGCAGACGGCCTTTGAATCGGCACTGAAGGCACGGAAGGATCTGCAGGCTTCGGAAGAGCAAGTGAAGTCGGCGAGTGCGGGGAAGACATCGGCGTGGGCGTATCAGCTTCCTGTCGCGAGCTTCGTTGGTGATTATGGGGCTTTGGGTACGACGCCGGGCCATTCGCACAGCAGCTATACGGCTACGGGGCAGGTTACGGTTCCGGTGCTGCAGATTGCCAAGACGAAGGGGCAAGAGGAAGTAGCCAGCGCGCAGTTTGAGCAGGCGCGGGCGAAGCTCTCGGACCAGGCGCAGCAGATCAACCAGGATGTTCGTAACAGCCTGCTGGATATTCAGGCGGCGTCGAAGCTGGTGGAGGCGACGCACTCGAATGTCGAGCTGGCGAATGAGGCTTTGAGCGAGGCGCAGCAGCGCTTCCATGCCGGGGTTTCGGACAATCTGCCGGTGTCGCAGGCGCAGTCGCAGACCGAACAGGCAAACGATCAATACATCAGCGCGTTGTACCAGCACAATGTTGCCAAGCTGGCCTTGGCCCGTGCTCTTGGTGTCGCGCAGACAAACTACAAAGATTATCTCGGAGGAAAGTAACTTGGCAGACGCAGCGGTGCAGAATAACGACGTTGTTACGGAAGAAGAATCACCGGAGAAGAAGTCCCGCCGCAAATTGATTATTATCGCGGTGATCGTGCTCCTGTTGATTGGAGGAGCCCTCTTCTGGTGGCACTCAACGTTTACCGAGAGCACGGATGACGCGCAGGTCGATGGGGTGCTGTATCAGGTGAGCTCGCGCGTTACAGGGCAGGTGATCAAGGTCTACGTCGAGGACAATCAAAAGGTGAAGGCTGGCGATCTGCTGGTGGAGATCGACCCGAAGGATTATCAGGTGGCGCTCGAGCAGGCTCAGGCGAACCTGGCCAGCGCCGAGGCGGCGGCGATTCAGGCCAATGTCAACGTGCCGATTGCGAGCATCACGTCGAGCACGAGCATCAGCACGACGAGCTCGGATGTGCAGGGTTCGCAGGCGGCGGTGAACCAGGCACAGAAGCAGGTGCAGGCGGCCCAGGCTCGTATCGATCAGGCGAAGGCCAATGCGATCAAGTCGGACCTGGATGTGGATCGGTACAAGCCGTTGGTTGAGAAGGATGTTATCTCCAAGCAGCAGTTCGATGCTGCAGTGGCGCAGGCTGCGGGGAATCGCGCAGCTGTGATCGAGGCCGAGTCGACGCTGATCGCTCAGCAGGAGGCAGTACGCCAGTATCAACAGAAGCTCGCACAGTCGCGCTCTCAGGCGGCTGAGTCGGTGAAGAACGGACCGCAGCAGGTCAAGGCGCAGCAGGCGAGA
>DATDHL010000085.1:0-2172 GCA_036521575.1 Edaphobacter sp.
CGAACTGGACGAAGCCAACGCCTACCTCAAGCGCCTCGGATATCCACCGCAGTTGTCTGGCTTTTATCAGCCTTTATCCCTGCGATCACCGTTACGCCGTTCATCCGCGTCTATCGGCGAAGATCCGTAGTCGCCTCACGGCAGCGTCCCCCCAGCACTATGCCCAATCTTCTTATCCGCCCACTCGATGAAGTACTTCATATTCGGAGCATCCGTATGCCCGCCATCATGCTGCCGCCACGCCAGATCCCCCTCCATCAGCAGCCCTGAGTTCACCGGAGGCATCGTAGCCGCATGATGGTCATCCGGGACACCCATATCCCTCGCCCCTAGTAGCCGAAACACCGGCTGAGCCGCAACCGCCGCCATATAGCTCCCCTGATGATCCAGCCACTTCGCATCGCCCTGCTCAGGAATCCCATAGCTGATAAACACCAGCCGCGGCGCAGCCAGCGCAATCAACTCATGCGAATCCACCGGTAGATCGCCCGGATTCTTACTCCCAAACGACGCCTTCGAAGCGCCATACTTGATGAAGTTTCCAGCCATCCAGTAATACTCCCCACCAGTCAGGCTCTCCACCGCCTCGCCCCAGTTGCGCCGCAGCAGAGTCGTCCCGCCCTTACCCGACGAACCGATCAACCCCATCGCAAACCGAGGCTCAAACGCCAGTGTCACCAGCGCAGCCTTCCCATAGCGCGAGACACCTTCAATTCCCACATGCTTCGCATCCACCACCGAATCGGTCTCCAGGTAATCGAGCCCACGAGCCGCACCCCACGCCCACGCTCTTAGCGCACCCCAGTCCTCCGGCTTGCGCGGCTGGCCGTGATTCACCAACCCAATAATCCCCTTCGTGATCCCCGCGCCGTTATCCGCCTGAATACTCGCCGGATCGATCGCCACATACCCCCACCCATCCGCAATCAGCTGCGTTGTCGACGGAGGATCGCCCGCCGGCCTGGGTCCAAACACAAACGGAGGCACCTGCGATGCAATCGGATTGTAAGCAGGATGCTCCGCAAAGATCGCCTGAAGCTCCGGATCATCCTTCGCCATCAGTGCCTTCAGCTTCGCATTGATCTTCTCCAGTTCCTCCTCCGAAGGCTGCGCAGGCGAAGGCAGCGCACTCCTGCCGAACATCATCAGCACCGGGACCGGCCGCTTCGCATTCGCCGGAACCACCAGCGTCATTGCAATATCGACGTTGATCTCCGGACACTCCGAGTTGTCCACATGCCCCACCAGCCGCTTTGCAATTACTGGAACGCGCCCGACAAACTCCTTGTCCGTCACCTTCACCGTCCACGTCCACCTTCGGCACATGCGCCGGAACGCGCCCGTAGACCTCTCGCTCCAGATCCTCCACAATCTCCGGCCGCCGCTGCTTCCACCACATCTGCGCGGTCGTTACCTTCGTCCCATTCTTCAACGTCAGTACATCCGGCAAATTGGGATAAGGATTCGCAAGCGCCGAATCATAATTGGCATGGTTCGGCGCACTCTCGTCGCCGCTAGGCCCAGGCCGCAGCGCCTTAACGCCAAGCTGATCCATCATGTTCTGATGATCCTGATCCGCAGTAAAGTTCACCGGCGGAGGCGTCGTCTTCGACCCCGCGCTCTGCCCCAAAGCCGCAACCGTCAGACTCGCTAACACCACCAAGGCAACAGGCAGAGAAATCTTTGATGTGAACCTGGAACCAGACAAAGCTACCTCCCAACTACGATCCAGCACGACGTAGTAAGTCTGCCACGAATTACAGCTCTGGGCATCTCTTCAATTGCGGTTACCTTGTAGTTGCCGTTGCCTTTCTTGTTGTCATCCCGTAGAGATCTGCTTCTGTCGTTGCAGTTGCGGTTGCTTGTTGTCTTTCTACCCCCCACACAAACCCTGTCATTTCGACCGAAGGCGGCGCACTTGCCGCCGTAGCGGAGAAACCCGCTTCTCCACCGACACCCCCAAACCAGCCAAAACGCCGCCTTTCCTGTTCTCATTCCCAAGAGGAACCGCTGTTGCCGTTACCCAAGCCGCCGGGATTAGAGCTTCCCCTCAAACTCGTGGTAGCATCCTTCCGTCCGCAGCTTCCACGCTTCGGCACGCACGACAGCTTCCAACTAAGTGGGCCCCCACAAAATCCAAATCTAGTTTCAGAAAGAATGAGGTAGTCACTA
>DATDHL010000086.1:0-2849 GCA_036521575.1 Edaphobacter sp.
TGCACATCGCCGAAGCCGGTGTAGAGGAGCCGATGTGGGTGTTCCTCGGCTTCATGCGCCGAGCCTTCCGCGAGCAACACTTCGTCGAGCATCCAGTCGGCATCCGCGAGATGACTGGGGTCACGTTGACCACGCCCGTACCCCTTCGCTCCACCGCCTCCCAGGTCGTACTCTCGAACCAGATCCTTTCCGTCCGCGATGGCGGAGCGCCGCTGATGGAGATCGAATTCGACGGCAACCGCCGCAACGAGACGGCAGATTTCAGACCTCATCTGCCGCTCGTCTTTCATTTGTGAATCGCAAAACGAGCATGACGCTGACGCAACAGCCTCTGCCGCGGTAGGCTAACGCCATGGAAAAAGAGTTCGCTCCCATCCCCGACCGCCTCTCGCACTACGACGAGACCGGCCAGGCCCACATGGTCGACGTCAGCGCCAAGCCGAAGACTCGCCGCGAGGCCGTCGCCGCAGCCTTCGTCGAACTCTCCGATGTAGTCCTCGCCGCGCTTCCGCAGAACCCCAAGGGCAATCCGCTGGAAGTGGCTCGGTTCGCGGGGATTCAGGCGGCGAAGCAGACCTCGAGCCTCATCCCAATGTGCCATCCGCTGGCTCTGACCCACGTTGATGTGCAGGCTACGGTGGTCGCTGGCGGCGTCAGCATCCAGGCCACCGCTGCCACGGTTGATGGCACTGGGGTTGAGATGGAGGCGATGGTGGCGGCCTCCATCGCCGCCCTCACCGTCTATGACATGACCAAAGCTCTCGACAAAGGGATTCGTATCCGCGAGGTAGTCCTCCTCAGCAAAAGCGGAGGCAAGAGCGGGGATTACCACCGGTAGATTGTGAAGTTTTTTCGGTGGTATTTTATTCCGGGGGTTTTGCGAAAAATGGGCGGAACTTGATGGTTTTTAGTGGTTAGCTGGTGGTAAACCGTGCGGTAAATGTGGTTTGCTGATGGCTGCTTTTTGGCTGTCGAGAGGTCGGCACTTTTCTGAAGATTTCTGTGGAAAAGTTGATCGAGCAGCTTTGATTCCCTGAGAGAGACCCTTCGAGCGGGCCTTCGCTCGGATGACGGAGTGGCGGTAGGGACCTGAGCTGTTGTGGTTGGGGGAGGCCAAATGTGGGAATGAGCTTTAGACGGCGACGGCCAAATTGACCGCGAAGAGGCACTCGTCGTCCTGCCAGGAGCGGGTGAGGGTGAATCCCGCCGATGAGAGAAGATGTTCGATTGCGTCGGAGTCGAACTTGTAGCTGTTTTCGGTGTGGATGGTCTCGTTTTTGGCAAGGTCGATCGTCAGCGTTGAGCCGGAGCCGTTGGCGGGGACGTGCACGCGTTGGGGGACAAGTGATTCCAAGTGCATCTCGATGCGCGACTCGGCTGCGTTCCAGATGGCTTTGTGGGCGAACCCTTCGAGACGGAAGTTTGCGCCGAGCTCGCGATTGAGCCGCGCGAGCACGTTGAGGTTGAAGTTTGCAGTCACCCCTGCGGCGTCGTTGTACGCGGCAAGCAGAGTCCCTTCGTTCTTACAGAGGCTTGGGCCGAGATCCGTGCCAAGCAGCAGCACGTCGCCGGGGAGCAGCTGTGCGCGAAGGTTGCGCAGAACATCGCGCGCGTCGGCGGGAGAGAAGTTACCGATGCTGGAGCCGATGTAGAGGGCCAGGGTGCGGGTGTTGAGAAGGCGGTTGAGGGGAAGAGGTTGCGAGGTGTAGTCGGCGACCTGACAGCGGACGGTGACGCCCGGGATGTTGGCGCGGATGTTCTCGGTGGCGGCGGCGAGGGCGGTCTCGGAGACGTCGACGGGCTGGTAGACGACGGTGCGCTGGCGGCGGACGGCGGCGGCGAGCAGGATGCCTGTTTTGGTGGCGGTGCCAGCGCCGAGCTCGATGAGGGTGAGGATGGGGGCTGGGTCTTTGCCGGTGGGACGGGAGGCTTCGGCGATGATCTCGTCGGCGTGGGCCGTGAAGATGCTGCGCTCAGTGCGAGTGAGGTAGTACTCAGGGAGCTCGGTGATCTGCTCGAAGAGACTGGAGCCTTGTTCATCGTAGAAGAGCCAGGGGGATAGGGTCCGGGGGGTGACGGTGAGGCCTGCGCGAGCTTCGGCGGCCACCGCTTCTGAAGGGCTGACCGCGATCATCGACTGAGGCGCTACTTCGGGGAGTTCAGAGACCGCGGGGGTAAATGGCACCTTGGGTATTCCCTTCTTTTGCGGTCTGAACCGCTTGGGGATTGGATGCAGGTTGTGCCAGGGGTGTTTCGAGTGAATTGTAACCTGCTGACAGTACGGTGTCAGTAGGGGTGGTGGGTCAGATGACTTCCTTCCTGACGGCGGTGGAGGGGTCGCCTGTGTTGGGCGTGCCGGTGGGTTCGATGAGGAGGAGATGGACTTCGTCGATGGCGACGGGACGGTGCTCAATGCCGCGAGGGACGATGTAAAGCTCGCCGGGTGACAGATCGACGTGGGTCTCGGTTCCGGTGGTGTCGCGGAGATCGATGCGGAGGTTGCCTCGGAGGACGAGGAAGAAGTCGTCGGTGTCGGGGTGGGAGTGCCAGATGAACTCGCCCTTTATCTTGACGACCATGACGTCGTTGCCGTTGTAGGTGGCGACGATCTTGGGCGACCAGTGCTCGGAGAAGGTTGCGAGTTTGGCTTCGAGGTTGATGGCGGTTGCGGCCTCTCTGGGGAATGGATGACTTGAGGTGAGGTCAGGCCGCTATTTTTTAGACATATGCTGAGCCAAGCGAATGCCTGAGAGCTGCCAGTGCATGGCTTTGTGTTCGGTTGAACAAAGGAGTTTGCGTAGCGCCCATTGACCAATGGGGGATTGACATGGAATCAAAGAACTTTGACG
>DATDHL010000087.1:0-10826 GCA_036521575.1 Edaphobacter sp.
GGGTCGGCCGAGGCGGAAGATGAGCAGCATCTCCACAGTCCATCGGCCGATGCCGCGTACCTGGGTCAGGTGTTCGATGATGTCCTCGTCGGACATGCGGCGAATGCGGGCCAGCGTGGGTACGGTGCCGTCGATGGTCTTAGCGGCTAGATCACGCAACGCAAGGGACTTATTGTGTGAGAGGCCGGCGGCCCGGAGCTGTTCGTTGGGGCAGTCGAGCAAATGCTGGGCTGCGAAGTGCTCGTTGCCGGTGACGAGGTAGAAGCTCTCGAGCAGGCGGCGATGGATGGTCGCGGCAGCCTTGCCGTGAAGTTGTTGATAGATGATGCTCTCGACGAGGGCTTCGAAAGGAGACTGCGCGCTGGCCACTTTGAGGGTGAAGGGCCCGGCGCGCTCGATCAGTCTGCCTAGCTTCGGATCGGCGGCGGTGAGTTCGCTGAGTGCAAGGGCGGAGTCGTAACGGGGCGGGCGAGGGCTCGTAAGCGGACGCGGCATGAGAAGACGGTATAGCAGAAGAGGGAGTAAAGTCTTCTGGTCAATTTAGTTCGGACTTATGTTCGTTCTTAATTCGGACTATATTGGTTCGCATTTACAAGAGCGATACCTTTCGGGCAACGTAGATGTTGTGGTGAGTGGGCCCCGGAACAGGACCATGCACGAGATGTAGTGCAGGAGCTTTTGGAGTGGGTTCGATAATCGGATGTTGCAGGTAAAAAAACAGTTGCGCACCGGCTAACACCACGCAGGCAGGGCTTTTCCACTGGTATACTCAAAATTTCCAAGGGAAGAATTTCGGGCGTCGTTAACCGCGATGTCCATCAGGGCCGGCGCACGAAGCAACGGCAAAAGCAGCAGGACGAAACACAACCATCGAAAGCAACCTTCTCGACCTTAAAGACAGGTAACGCAGAGGAAGTAGGAACGCACTCATGGCGCAAGTTTTTGACCGCAGTTCGAACGCGCTGGCCCGTATGAGCCTGGTCTTGACGGGACTGATCGTCATCGCGCTCGGCGTAGCTCTGAACAGTTTGCAGCGATCGCCGTGGGTGACGAGGCAGGGGCAGCGACCGGACCAGCCGATTCCGTTCAGCCACAAGCACCACGTCGAGGGCCTTGGGCTCCAGTGTCAGTACTGTCACACGTCGGTCGAGAAGTCGAGCTATGCCGGCATTCCGCCGACCAAGACCTGTATCAACTGCCATGCGCAGATCTGGACCAACGCCGAGCTGCTTGAGCCGATTCGGCAGAGCTGGGCGACCGGAGCTTCGATCCAGTGGATCCGCGTGCATGATCTTCCGGACTTCGTCTACTTCAATCACGAGATTCACGTGAACAAGGGCATCGGGTGCGCAAGCTGCCACGGGCGCGTCGACGAGATGCCGCTGATGTACATGGAGAACACGCTCCAGATGGAGTGGTGCCTCAACTGCCATCGCAACCCCGCGGCGAATCTGCGGCCTACGAGCGAAATCTACAACATGGCGTGGGCCGAACCATCGAGCCGCAGGCCAGTATGGTGTGCGAGCACGGGCGCGGACGGAGCGACGGCCCAGAACGTAGCCTGCACGACGACCGATCCTTCCGGCAAGGCTGGAGCTGAGCTCGCAGCGCTGCAACTGACGCCACCGCCACCGACGAGTCAGGGAGTAAGACCGCAGGCGGGAACGAGTAACCTTCAGGGGCATCCCGCGACGGGCGCGGTCGGTGAGGCTCCACCTGTGCTTCTGCCGGGGAGCTACCAGAAGTTTACGAGCCAGATGGAGCTGGGCAGATACCTGACGGCTCAGTACCACATTCGCACGCCAAACGAACTCTCCAGTTGCGAGACGTGCCACCGATGAAAACGACTGGGATTGGAACAGAAGATACGATGGCTGAGACAAAGTCACAGACGGACGCAGTAGTGGTCACCCAGATTGCACCGGCAAAGCTGACGCTGGCCGAGGTTCGCGCGAAGCTGGACGGCAAGACAGGGCGGCGCTTCTGGAAGAATCTGGATGAGTTGGCCGAGACGCCGGCGTTCCAGGAGTTGATGGCCGAAGAGTTTCCCCGCCAGTCGACCGAGTGGGTCGATGCGGTCAGCCGTCGCGGCTTCCTGAAGGTGATGGGCGCGTCGCTGGCGCTGGCCGGTCTCGCAGGTTGCACCAAGCAGCCGGATGAGCCGATCTTCCCGTATGTGAAGCAGCCTGAGGACCTTGTTCTCGGCAGGCCGATGTTCTTTGCGACGGCACATCCATTCCCGACCGGCGCGATTCCGGTGCTAGTGAAGTCGGATGCGTTCCGCCCGATCAAGATCGATGGCAATCCTGAGCATCCGGTATCGAAGGGCCGGTCGGATGCATTCACGCAGGCGACGCTGCTCGATCTGTACGATCCGGACCGCTCGCAGCATGTTCTGCGGCACGGGCAGACCTCGAGCTGGGGTCAGTTCCAGGAGGCGTTTCAGGCTGCTGTGAGGACGATGCCCGGCGGACAGGGCCTTTACTTCCTGAGCGAGACGATCACCTCGCCGACGCTGGCCGAGCAGTGGAAGCAGCTCCAGGCGGCGTATCCGCAGGCGAAGCTGGTGCAGTGGGAGCCTGTGAATCAGGACTCCTCGCGCGCGGCTTCGAAGGCAGTCTTCGGCAGCTACGTGGATGCGCAGTACAAGCTCGAGGCGGCGGATGTCATTCTCTCGCTCGATGCGGATTTCCTTGGCGGCATCGCGCACCCGGGCTTCCTGCCTCTGGCCGCAGCCTACGCTGAGCGGCATCGCTACGAAGAAGGCCAGACGATGAACCGGCTGTATGTCATCGAGTCGACCCCGACGGTGACGGGATTCAAGGCGGAGCACAGGCTGGCTCTGAAGCCGAGCGAGATTGCAGGCTTCGCGCGGGCGCTGGTGAGCGGCACCGCTCCGCAGGGCGCGAACGAGGAGACGAAGAAGTTCTTTACGACGCTGACTGCCGAGCTTGAGACGAGTGGTGGCCGTTGTGTCGTGATCCCTGGCGAGCAGGCTTCGCCTTCTGTGCATGCTTCGGCCTATCTGCTGAACGCCTCGCTGGGCAATGTGGGCAAGACGGTCATCTACACCGACACGGTAAATCCGCTGCCGAGCGAACAAGTCGCAGACCTGAAGGCCCTGGTTGCCGACATGAACGCGCGTAAGGTTCAGTGGCTGGTGATGCTTGGCATCAACCCGCTGTACTCGGCCCCGGCTGACCTGAACTTCCTTGATGCGTTCAACAAGGTGCCGGTCACGGTGCACCTGGGCTCGCATGTCGATGAGACCGGCTCACTCTCGAACTGGCACCTCAACAAGGCGCACTATCTCGAGAGCTGGTCGGATGCACGGGCCTATGACGGCACAATCTCAATCGTTCAGCCGATGATCGATCCCCTGTACGGCGGCAAATCGGCGCACGATGTCTTCCAGACTCTGCTCGCCAATCCTGCGGCCTCAGCTTACGACGCTGTGCAGGCAACAGCTCGCACTTATATTAAGGGTGACTTCGCTCCGAACTGGCGCAAGGCGCTCCATGACGGATGGGTTGAGGGCACAGCCTTCGCGGCTAAGACGACCGGCGCGCCGAAGAGTGGCGCGGTTCCGGTGGGATCGCTACCCGGCGGCCCCGACGGGCTTGAGATCATCTTCCGTCCCGATCCCTCGCTCTACGACGGCCGTTACGCCAACGTTGGCTGGCTGCAGGAGCTGCCCAAGCAGGTCACGAATCTGAGCTGGGATAATGCTGCCCTGATGAGCATGGACACCATGGGCGACCTGAAGCTCGAAGAGACCGATCTGGTCACAATCGAGCTGAACGGCCGCAAGGTAATCGCTCCGGTGCTGATGTCTCCGGGCCATCCGATCGGTGCGGTGACGGTGCATCTCGGACTGGGACGCAGGGCCGAAGCTGGCCGCGTCGCTGCAGGTGTTGGCTTCGATGCCTATGCAGTGCGCTCCTCGGATGCTCCTCTCTTCTCCGGCGGCGCGAAGCTGACCAAGGCTCCCGGAAGCTACGACCTCTGCGTGACCAAGGTGCATGCGATGGAGACGCGCGGCAAGTTCGCCCAGCTCCACTTTGAGACCCCTCACCTTGAGGGCGCGACCTCACTTCCCGGTAATGAGGCGATGGAACGCGGCGTGATCCGTTACGCCACGCTCGAGGAGTTCAAGAAGACCCCTGGCTTCGCGCATGAGGGCAGCCCGATGAGGGAGACCCCGGAGCATGAGACCAGCATGTTCCCGGATGCGTGGAACTACCAGAAGAAGGACCCGTCCACACTGAAGGTCCAGAACGCCTGGGGCATGGCGATCGACCTGAACAGCTGCGTTGGATGCAACGCCTGCATTGTGAGCTGCTATGCGGAGAACAACATCCCTGTGGTCGGCCGCGAGCAGGTGAAGGTAGGCCGCAACATGCAGTGGCTCCGCATCGATACCTACTTCGAGGGCGATCTACACGCTCCCCGCGCACACTTCCAGCCGATGACTTGCCAGCACTGCGAGAACGCGGGCTGTGAGCAGGTCTGCCCGGTCGGCGCGACAGTCCACACGCCGGAAGGCATCAATACGATGGTCTACAACCGTTGCGTGGGCACCCGCTACTGCTCGAACAACTGCCCCTACAAAGTGCGGCGCTTCAACTTCCTGCTGTACTCGGACTTCGATACGGAGAGCCTGAAGTTCATGCGCAATCCGGACGTTTCAGTACGTTCACGCGGCGTGATGGAAAAGTGCAGCTACTGTGTGCAGCGTATCGAAGCGGCGAAGATCACCGCCGACCGGGAAAACCGCGAAGTTCGCGACGGCGATATCGTGACGGCCTGCCAGCAGGCATGCCCGACTGATGCGATTGTCTTTGGCAACATCAACGACAAGGCAAGCAGGGTAGCCAAGCGCAAGGCTGAGGAGCGTAACTACCAGGTGCTGGCCGACCTCAACTTCCGTCCCCGCACCAGCTACACGGCTGGCGTCATCAACCCGAATCCGGAGCTGGCATAAATGGCTACCAAAGGACCCATCAACGACCCGATGATTGACCCGCGTACCGGCGAGTACGCCGTCATCGCTCCGGGCCACAACTTCAAGTCGGTCACGCAGAAGATCGCCGGGGTCGTGCTGACGTCGAATACGCCGCTGGGTTGGTTCTTCGGCCTGATGGTGGCGGGCGGCTTCGTGACGCTCTTGGTGATTGGCCTTACCTGGCTGGTTCTGAAGGGCGTCGGCATCTGGGGCGTCACAATTCCGGGAGCCTGGGGCTTTGCGATCATCAACTTCGTCTGGTGGATCGGTATCGGTCACGCCGGCACGTTGATCTCGGCGATTCTGCTGCTGTTCAAGCAGACCTGGCGTAACTCGATCAACCGGTTTGCTGAGGCGATGACGATCTTCGCGGTCGTCTGCGCTGGCATGTTCCCGCTGATTCACGTCGGCCGTCCGTGGCTGGGATACTGGCTGTTCCCGTACCCCAACACGATGAACGTGTGGCCGCAGTTCCGATCGCCGCTGGCCTGGGACGTCTTTGCAGTCTCGACCTACGCAACGATCTCGGTAGTCTTCTGGTACCTCGGTATGATCCCGGACTTCGGCACGCTGCGCGACCGGGCGAAGCTTCCGCTGGCCAAGTACTTCTACGGTATCCTCTCGCTGGGCTGGCGTGGATCGACGCGCCACTGGATCCGTTACGAGTCGGCATCCCTGCTGCTGGCAGGTCTTTCGACGCCGCTGGTGCTCTCCGTACATACGGTCATCAGCTTCGACTTTGCTGTGGCGGCGCTTCCGGGCTGGCATACGACGATCTTCCCGCCGTACTTCGTTGCGGGCGCCATCTACTCGGGCTTCGCGATGGTGCTGACGCTGGCGATTCCGATCCGCAAGTTCTATCACATGGAAGATCTGGTCACGCTGCGTCACCTGGACAACATGGCGAAGGTCATGCTGGGAACCGGCCTGATCGTCGGCTACGGCTACGGCATGGAAGTCTTCATGGCGTGGTACTCAGCCAGCCACTGGGAGTGGTTCATGATGTGGAACCGCATGTTCGGCCCCATGGGCTGGGCCTACGGCATCCTGGTCCTGACCAACCTTGCGATTCCGCTGACGACGCTGTGGTCGCGCAAGCTCAGGGTCAACGTGGGCTATCTGTTCCTGCTCTCGTTCATCATCAACACGGGCATGTGGTTTGAGCGCTTCGTCATCGTTGTCACCAGCCTCTATCGCGACTTCCTGCCGTCGAGCTGGGGAACGTACGTTGCGACGCGGTGGGACTACATCATCTACGTCGGAACGCTTGGCCTGTTCACCTTCCTGTTCTTCCTGTTCGTGCGCTTCCTCCCGATGATCCCGATGTCCGAGATCCGGATGATGCTGCCGCAGACCAAGATTACCCGTGGCGGCGCGACCGCCGAACAAGTCAGTGAGGAGTCAGCCTAATGCCGCCGCGCGAAGGAATCTACGGTCTACTGGCGGAGTTCAATACTCCAAGTGAGTTGGTGCATGCGACGGAGGCGGCCCACAGCGCGGGCTATCGCCGCATGGAGTGCTACACGCCCTATCCGGTGGAAGAGGCCGCATCGGCCCTGCACTTCCATAAGACGAGGGTCCCGCTGGTTTGCCTGCTGGGCGGCATCATCGGTGTGACAACTGCCTTTGCGATGGAGACGTGGGTCGCAGTCTGGGCCTATCCGCTGAACATCGGTGGACGTCCGCTCTTCTCGTGGCCTGCGTTCATCATCCCGGCCTATGAATGGACGATTCTGTTCGCCGGCCTCTCAGCTGCCTTCGGCATGATCGCCCTCAACGGCCTGCCACAGCTCTATCATCCTGTCTTCAATGCTCCGAACTTCCGTAGCGGCGCGACGACGGACAAGTTCTTTCTTTGCCTGGAAGCGACCGATCCGAAGTTTTCCGTGACCGAGACCCGGGCATTCCTCGAACAGTTCTCCGCGGTCTCCGTGGTGGAGGTGGATCATTAATACGCAAGCAAACCAGACCTCCCGGCGCATCGGCCTTGCCACGGCAGCATTCGCATTGATGTTTACCCTCGGCTGCCGCCAGGACATGCACGATCAGCCGAAGTTCATTCCGCAGCGTGGGACGGATTTCTTCGCGGATGGACGCTCGGCGCGCCCGCAGGTGCAGAACACCGTGGCGCGTGATCAGTTGCATGCGGATAGCTACTTCGAGACCGGCCTGATTGACGGCAAAGAAGGCAATGCTTTGCCTTTCCCTGCGACCATACAAGTGCTCCAGCGTGGCCAAGAACGTTTCAACGTGTATTGCACGCCCTGCCACTCACGCGTAGGTAACGGCGCCGGCATGATTGTGCAGCGCGGTTACGCTCCGGCGGGCAACTTCCACACGGCCCGTCTTCAGGCTGCGCCGTTGGGACACTTCTTCAACGTGATGACCAACGGCTATGGTGCGATGCCTGACTATTCGGCGCAGTTGACCCCGGCCGATCGCTGGGCAGTGGTTGCCTATATTAGGGCGCTTCAGCTAAGCCAGAACGCGTCGCAAGCTGATGTTGCACCGGGCAGCCAGATCGAACCGCTCGGCAGCATCGCCGAAAAAGAAGGATTGCCCGCAAGCTTCGCCGGAGAGTGGACCCTGCCTGCCACGGCCGTCCACGGCACGCCCACTGGCGATACGTTCGTGATACCTCAAAGCTCGACCAGTTCAAATCCCGGTTCGGGAGCGCCTGCTGCCTCCCAGCCGAAAACAGCAAATTCGCCGGCCGCCGCTGCGCCAGCCGGACAAACCGCACCGAAGCAGTAACCTCGGAAGCTTCCGAACGAAGGCTTGAAACGCATGTCATCTGGACACGAACATAACGGGCACCACGACACCCACCACGGGCCGAAGACGTTGCCTGCGTCGCTGGCTGCGCCGGAGATTGTCTCGGCCTGGCGAACGAAGGCGCTAGTCGTCGCCGTCTTCGCTGCTCTGCTGTCGCTGGCCTTTGCCTTCTCGTCTCAGGGCAGGCATCACATCCTCCGCGCCTACCTGATGGGCTACATGACCTGCTTCGGTTTCGCTGCCGGCGGTCTTGGGCTCCTGATGCTGCAGCATGTCTCGGGCGGCAAGTGGGGCCTGCTGCTGCGCCGTCCCCTGGAGGCGATGTCGCGCACGCTGTGGCTGGTGGCGGCAATGTTCCTGCCGATCGCGTTCTTTATGAAGAAGTTGTACCTCTGGGCGGTTTACACCACCCCGGAGACAACGGCCCAGGGTCTGGCCAGCGGAACCATCACGGCGGCCCAGGCGCATGCACTCAACTTCAAGCGTCCGATGCTGAACCCAACCAGCGTTGTGCTGCTGAGTGCGTTTGTGTTCCTCGTTCTATTGACGTTCGCCTACTTCGTCAACAAGTGGTCGCTTGACCGCGATGCCGATCCAGCCGCCGGAACCCAGGCCAGCTTCGACCGGTGGCGCATCAAGCTGGAAAACATCAGCGGCCCGGGCGTTCTGGTTTACGTGATCATGATCACGATCGGCTGCATCGCCTGGATCATGTCCCTCGATGTGACCTGGTACTCCTCGGTTTGGGGCCTCAAGTTCCTGGTCGCTCAGGGATACGGCGTGCTGGCTGTCAGCGTCCTTACGGTCATCCTGCTCTCACGCTACGAGCCCATCAAAACCATCATGCGCACTACCGAGCAGCACGACCTGGGCAAGTTTATGCTCGCCTTCGTCATGCTGAACATCTACCTGACCTTCGCCGAATTCCTGATCATCTGGTCAGCCAACTCTCCGGAAGAGATTCCCTGGTATCTGAACCGCATCCGCGGCGGTTGGTGGATCATCTGCTCACTGAACTTCATTTGCCACTGGCTGATTCCGTTCTGCCTATTGTTGTCGCGCGACCTGAAGCGCAACAAGACGAAGATGATCTGGCTGACGTGCTTCATGATCTTCGCCCGCTGCGTTGACATGTTCTGGCTCATCGAGCCCGGCTTCCCGGATGCGCACTGGAACTTCCGCATCATCGGCAATTTCAGCATTCTTGCTTACATCACCGTTCCGATTTCAGTGCTCGGCGTATGGACGGCCTACTACCTGACGCAGCTCAAGGCACGTCCACTGGTCAACGTGAACGATCCGCACCTCGAGGAGATTCTGGAGCCCGAACATGCCCACTAACGACCATGATTTGAATCAGCCGCACCGTAAGAAGTACCTTCGCAGCTCGGAGACGCCGGGTTACGAGACGACCGACGTCAACGTTGGCGGCGTCGTGGTCTTCCTGTCCGGACTGATGGGCTTCCTCGTCGTCTTCTTCGTCTTCTGCTACGTCATGGGCAAGGTCATCAACAGTCAGCTCCAGACGCTCGATGGCAGAGCCGACAAGTGGCACCAGACTCCAGCCGGCAGCGGCAAGCGCGAAGACCTCGCCAGCAATCCAGAGATGCAGCAGAAAGAGCTGAACCGGCTGACCACCGCCTTCCCTGAACCGCGTCTTGATATTGACGACGGCAATCAAGCGACGGCCGACCTGCACGCGCGCGAAGATCTGCTGCTCGATCATTACAGCCGCTCGCCAGCGGAGGGACAGGCGATTCGGATACCGATCGAGCGTGCCATGGAATTGATTGCGCAGCGCGGGCTGCCGGTTTTTGCTCAGACCTCCACGGCCCCTCTCATGGTTGGCGATGCAAGACCTGAGGTGCAGGCCCCGCTTACGACTGGATTCGCCCGCACCGGATACGAACTCGATACCATCGAAGCCCGCAAGCAGCAACTGGACTTCGGCAAGGCAGAGAGTGCAGCACACGCAGAGCTCACTCCCACACGGTAACGAAAGCAAAGGTTAGAAGAGAAAGACATGAAGAACTGGCGGACAATACGAGGCGGTTGGCAGGCAGCGGCTCTTTGCTGCGCTCTGCTGTGTGCGCCTGTGTTCGCGCAGGTCTCAAGCTACGGCGACAAGCAAACCGGCGACAACGCAGGCGACCAGCTGCCGCAGATGCTGCAACGCGTCAACGTATCGCAGCGTCTCAACCAGCCTCTGCCGCTCGATGCTGCGTTCGTCGATGAGACGGGTAAGACAGTCAAGCTCGGAGACTACTTCGGCAAGCATCCCGCCATCGTTTCGCTGGTTTACTACACCTGCCCGATGCTCTGCTCGGAAGAGCTCGACGGACTGACTGGCGCGCTTTCGATGGTCAAGATGTCGCCGGGCAAAGACTTCGACGTCATCGTCATCAGCATCGACCCCAGCGACACGCCCGAACTGGCCGCGAAGAAGAAGGCCTTCTATTTGAAGCGGTATGGACGCCCGGAGACTGCCTCCGGCTGGCACTTCCTTACCGGACAGCGTCCCGCCATCGACGCAGCCACCAATGCAATCGGCTTCGGCTACGTTCGCGTTCCTGGGCCCGACGGAAAGCTCTCGCAGTTCGCTCATGCCAGCTCGATCGAGATCGCGACGACAGACGGCAAGATTGCGCAGTATTACCTCGGCGTCGAGTACTCACCCAAGGACATGATGCTTGGGTTGATCGAAGCGTCGGGCAATAAGATTGGTTCTCCTGTCGCGAACATTCTCACCTACTGCTACCACTATGACCCGCAGACCAACAAGCACTCGCTGATTATCGCTCGCGTCGTGCAGCTTGGCGGCATGGTCACCATGGCGGGGCTGGGTGGATTCATCTTCCTGATGTTCCGAAGAGATTTGAAGCTCGGGCGCGACCACGACTTGACCAAGAAAGAGAATGGATAAAGGGTAACGATGCATATCAGTCCAGTACTGTGGCAATTTCTAGTGAAGTGGCTCAACGCCTCAGCGCTCTTTCCGCGCGAGGCATCGACCATTGCGCCCTACACAGACGCGCTCTACTTCTTC
>DATDHL010000088.1:0-2354 GCA_036521575.1 Edaphobacter sp.
GCAGCCCCTCTCGTGTGCAGGTTGAAAGCGCTGATCTCCCCGCCATGCTCCCGCACAATCCCATAGCAGATGCTCAACCCCAGCCCCGTCCCCTCCCCCGGCTGCCGCGTCGTATAGAACGGATCAAACGCCCTCCCCGGCTGATGAAAACCCGGCCCCGTATCGCTCACAATCACATGCACCCCTCTCGCATCATGGTTCACCGTCACGCGAATGGCATGCTCCAAACCCGCGTCATCCTTGGGCGAAGACGCAATCGCCTGCGCCGCATTATTCAGCAGATGCTCCATCACCTGCCGCAGCTTCCCCTTGTGTCCCCGCACCGCCGGAACGTCCTCACCCGTCTGCACGACCAGCCGAACCCCTCTCCCCTCCAGAGTCTCCCGGCAAGCCCCGGCCAACTCCTCCACCACCCCCGTCACCCGCACCATCTCGTCACTCTGGCTCCCCGGACGCCAAAAATTCAGCAGACTCTCCACCGTCTCCCGCATCCGCTGCGCCTCCTGCACAATCGTCCGTGCGTCCTTCGATACCCGCGCATCCTGTGCAGTATCAGCAATTAGCTCTGCAAAACCCATCACCGCCGTCAACGGATTATTCAACGCATGCGCCACCCCGCCAGCTAATAAACCAAGCCCTGCCAGCTTTTCCGCACGAAGCAAACGCTCCGCCAGCTCAGTATTTTCCATCGCCCGTCCCACTTTCACCGCCAGCGCCTCCAGCGGAGGCATAGCCTCCGCCACCTCCTTGCGCGGCACAAGCATCATTCCATCAACACAAACCATCAGAGCCCCTACCATCCGCCCGCTTGTCGTCTCTATCGGAAACACAATAACCCGTTCAGCCCCCGCCCCTGAGGCGCTCTCCCCCAGAACCACAGCAAAGCTCTTCGCGCCCACACGATCCAGCTCTTTACCCCCGGCGACTCCCCACTGCCCTTCTTTATCCTCCCTCGCCGCCCATTGCTGCACCGCCTGCACGGTCTTATCCTCCATCCCCGCACTGCCTGCCACGTACAGTCTTCCCTCAGCGTCCCGCACCAACAAGGCCACCCTATAAAAACGGCTCTTTTCCGCCACAACGCGGCACACCGCCACGCTCAAAAAACGCACGTCAACGTCAGCCGAAAGCCTCACATCCAGCCGCGCATACGCCTCAATCTCCTCCCGTACCTTCCTCTCGCGCCGCCGCGCCGCCAGATGGATCTGCACCTGCTGTCGCAGCAACCACACAGCACCGGCTAGACAGGCAATGGCCGCAAGGCATACCCAGTGCAGCGCCGCCATCTTCCACACTGCACTCATTTCGACCTGCATCCCAACCTCCGCTGTTAGCGTCTATCCTTAGTAAGGCGTGAGCAGCGATTCACGGCTACGCCCAGGAGCGTCCAAAACGATGAAGCCCCTCCCAGCGATCCGAGCCTCAGCCATCACCGGCCTCTTCGCGGCATCGCTCTTGTCGCTATCGGCCATCTCCGCCCATGCCCTTGCCGCTGTCCCAATTTCAGACGCCGCCCAGGACCCCGCCGGCTTCGGCCCTCTCGACCCCACACCTCCCGCCGGCATGACGGCCGATCAAATCATTCAGAAGTTCGGCGCCCGCGAATCCGAGTTCCGCCGCGCTCGCGATAATTACACCTTCCGCCAGACCGTCAAAGTCGACACCCTCGCTGAGGACACCAATCGCGTCGACGGTGAGTACTTGCAGATAACCGACATCGTCTTCGACAAAGACGGCAAACGCACCGAACACGTCGTCTTCGCCCCCGCCAGCACCCTCGAGCGCGTCATGATGTCCCCTACAGACTTTGATGAGATCGAGCACCGCCTGCCCTTCATCCTCACCACCGAAGACCTGCCCAAATACGACGTCAAGTACCTGGGCCGCCAAAAAGTCGACGAGCTAGAAACTTACGTCTTCGAGGCCGGCCCCAAGACCATCGAAAAGGGCAAACACTACTTCCAAGGCAAGGTCTGGGTCGACCAGCAGGACCTCCAGATCGTCCTCATCAACGGCATGACCGTCCCGCAGGACACCCGCAAGGGCCACGAGGACTTGCAGCCCCCATTCACCACCTACTACGAGCAAGTCGACGGAAAATATTGGTTCCCCACCTACACCAAAGCCGAGGGCAATCTCCACTTCCAGGCCAGCAATGGATCGATGTCGCAGGACGTCCACATGCGCAACATAGTCAAGTACACCGACTACAAGCAGTACCATGCCACCGCGCGCATCATCTACAACGGCGAGGACATCACCAACAAGAAAGATCCCGACGCCGACAAACAGCCCCAGCCAACTCCACCACCACCCAAATAGGACTAAACAGTCTGGCAGTGCGCGTCAGGATC
>DATDHL010000089.1:0-2823 GCA_036521575.1 Edaphobacter sp.
GCTATCGGCAAAACCCAAACCGACGCGGAAGTGGCCCAACTAATCGATCGCGCCCCCAGCGCCGTAAGCCAGCACTCCCGCCCGCTAGCCGATCCCGAGCACGACCGCGAGATCGCCCCGCAACTCAGAATCGTGCAGTCGCTAGCCGAGACCGGCACAACCCACGGCGACGAACCCCTAGCCCACACCGGCGACCACATCGCCCACATCCCCAACGCCGGAACAAAATCCCGTCCCGAAGGCGATCTCCGCCAGCAACAGGGCCGCTTCTCCCGCGCCTCTTGGGACGGAGCCACCGCCGCCCTCCCCGAGTACCTCTACAACGATGCCACCCCGCGCATCCTCACCACGCCACGCGCCAGCGCCTACATCAAGATCGCCGAAGGCTGCGACCATCCCTGCAGCTTCTGCATCATCCCGCAGCTTCGCGGCAAGTTCCGCTCGCGCCGCATGTCGTCGATCATCGCCGAAGCCGAGAACCTCATCGCCCAGGGCGTCCGCGAGATCACCCTCATCGGCCAGGACACCACCTGCTACGGCGAAGATCTCGGCTTCACCGACGGTCTCGCCACCCTCCTCGACGCCCTAGCCGGTCTACCCGGCCTCCGCTGGCTGCGCTTCCTCTACACCTACCCCAATAAGGTCACGACGAACCTGCTCGAAACCATGGCGCGCCACGACAACATCGCCAAGTACCTCGACGTCCCCCTCCAGCACGCCTCAGCTTCAGTCCTCAAAACCATGAAGCGCGGCGGCAACGCCCAAATCTTCCTCGACCTCATCGAAAAGGCCCGTCGCATCGTCCCCGGCATCGTCATCCGCACCAGCTTCATTGTAGGCTTCCCCGGCGAAACCGAAGCCGACTACAAGGAACTCGAAGCCTTCATCACCGCCGCCAAAATCGACTGGCTAGGCGTCTTCACCTACTCCGACGAAGAGGGCGCCAAGGCCTTTGATCTGCCCGACGAAACAAAGGTCCCCAGCCGCACCATCCAGTCCCGCCGCCGCAAGCTGATGAAGCTCCAGCAAAAAATCAGCACCAAAGCCAAAGCCACATGGGTAGGCCGCGAAATCGACCTCCTCGTCGAAGGCGAATCCGAAGAGACCGAACTCCTCTGGGAGGGCCGCACCTCCCTCCACGCCCCCGAGATCGACGGCAAAGTCTTCATCAACGACTTCGGCCCCCACGAAACCCTCGTCCCCGGCACCTTCTACCGAGCCGAAATCACCGAGTCCCACGACTACGACGTAGTAGCACGCATCCTCGAATAACGTTCAATAATCTAATTTCCATGGCCACGAAAAAAGCCCTACGATGCCCCACCTGCCGCACCCTGGTCCTCGAAAGGAACGAGGACTTCCCTTTCTGCTCCGACCGCTGCCGCCGCATCGACCTCGGCAAGTGGGCCTCTGGAGACTACAAAGTCTCTACACCCATCCAGGACCCCGACCTGCTCGAAGAGTTAGCTCGCTCCGAAAAGAACAAACCCCACGACATCGACTAACCCATTCAAGGCTCGCAGAACGCAGTCCATCATTCTGCCGATTTGCTATCTGCACCGTTAAGGGCTATCTTGTCGGCGTCACGCAGTCGCGAGATGGCTTGTCCTGAGGCTGCCGACTTGATGTTGAGTAACTCACTGTCTCTTTGCCAGATTCCCTTCCTCAGGAACGTGCCAAGAGAGCGGACTCCCCTGGGCTCCCTAACATACTGTTGTTGAAACTCACCGGGCGGAGTTTCGTGCTCGCTTGAGAACGGAGAAGATTATGTCCAAGTTCAGCTTGCCTAAAATCGCATCTGCAGTGGTTGTGTTCCTCCTTGGGCTTCCCCTGTTCAACATCACCGCTACTGCTCAAACTGCAAAAGCCGAAGGCATGATCAAAGCACGAAGCGGAGACCGCATGGTCGTGCAAACTTCGGACAACCCCAATCTGGTCGTCCAACTCACCGATACCACCGATGTCGCTCAAAACCAGGGAATGCTCAAAGCCCGCAAGAAAGAGATGTCGATGGCCGCACTCATTCCCGGCCTTCAGGTCAAAGTCGAAGGCATGTACGACGATCAGCAACAGCTTGTCGCCAAATCGGTTCGCTTCAATGGCAACGATCTCGAACGGGCCGAATCCATAGACGCTGGCATGCACGAAACCAAGGAACAGGTGCAAAAGAACCAGGAAGAGATCGAGAAGCAGAACGCAGAACTGAAGGCGCAGAACGAAGCCCTGATGAAACACCAAGAGGCAATCGCTGCAAATAAGGCGTCGATCGACGCCGCCGTTGCACGCTTCGGTCAGTTAGACGACTACTACATCCTCGACGAAGTAACGGTCTACTTCGGCAACGGCAAGGTCAATGTCGATCCTAAGTACAACCCTCAACTCATGGCGCTGGTTGACAAGGCCAAGACCGTCAACGGCTACATGATTGAAGTAAAGGGCTACGCCTCCACATCAGGAAGTGTGGCCATGAATCAGAGGCTTAGCGAAGACCGCGCCAACAATGTCACGACGATTTTGCTGCAGCAGGGTAAAGTCCCTCTCACAAGAATGCTGGCGCCGGGCGCAATGGGCGAGGCCGAACAAGTCGGCAACGAAGAGACCAAAGAAGGACAAGCAGAGAATCGTCGCGTAGTCGTGCGCGTTCTGCAGAACAAAGCCATCGCAGGAGTCTAGAAGACAACGCAGGTGCAGGAGTATCGAGGTCCACTTACTCCTGCACAGGCTTCCACGTGCTATCCGGATTGAATCGCTCCATCTTCTTGAACTCTTCCAGTGTGTTCGGCCCGAGATCCTTCTCAAAGACCACGCCGTCCTGGTTTACGA